>DYLE01000079.1 GCA_020722245.1 Desulfonema limicola | reverse complement strand
TAAATTTACAATAAACCGTTTTTATTGATTATACCCATTTTTGTTCAGACACTATTTATCCCGCTTTGCGGTATATTTACAGAAAGTAACTTATGGATTTTTTTTGAATATTTTTACCACAGAGAAAGAAGGCTGAAGACTGAAGGCTGAAGGTAGAAGACTGAAGGTAGAAAGTGAAAGGCTGACGTTTTTCTCTAGATGCTTTGTGCTCTCCGTGGTTAATTTACTCATTCTTCAAACAGGAAAACATAAGTTCCTTGGAAGAAGACTGGTTTTCTTTCTTGAAAATCAGGGAGTCTGTCCTTATAATAATAATTCCTGGCTGTGATAAGCGGGGTGGCAGCGGTACCCTGGTTCCCGAAATCCGCTTCATGCGGGGCTGAATTCCCGTTTTGAGGGTTTGATGCGAACAAACGGATTGTTCTGACCGGCCGCCGCGCAACAGACGGTTATGAACCTCGTCAGGTCCGGAAGGAAGCAGCGATAAGTAACCCTGTCTGTGTCGTGGATCGATCCCGGTTATGCGATGATCTGTTTTTCAAGTAAATTCGATAATGGGTTCACAGCCAGGTTTATATCCTTCGTCTTTTCCATTGGTTTTTTTTCGGTTACATCCTCCCTTGACATTATCGTTTTTCGTCTTACTTTCTGTAAAAATTTAAAAGGCTTTGCGTTTTTTAAACAATAACGACTTTCGGGCCGGCAGAGGATACAGCCGTGCATAAATTTTCGATACACCAGGGAGCAGAAAATTGGGTGATTCTTCAGAAAAAACAAAAAAGCATTCCAAGGAAACAGATGCTCCGGTTGTCAAAAAAAACCATGAGGATGAGGCCACCGAAGCAAAACGGATAGAAATCAAGGGGGACGAAGAAGGCGACAGCATTGGAAAAGCCGGCCAAAAACCTTCTGCTGAAATTTATGCTGAACAGGAGGGAGAATCGTTAAAGCAGGAGCTGGAATCCGTAAAGCAAAAGGCCGAAGAGGAGCATGATCGGCTGTTGCGGATAGCGGCTGAGTTTGAAAACTATAAAAAACGGATGCAGCGCCAGGAAGAGGAATACCGGAAATACGCCAACGAAGCCTTGATCAAGGAACTGTTGACCGTGGTCGACAACCTGGAAAGAGCGGTGTGCTGCTCCGGCGAGGGGGTCAAGGGGGAAGGGGAAGATGCCTGCATTTTAGAAGGCGTGGAGATGACCCTAAACGAAATTTTGAAAATTCTGAAAAAATTTCACGTGACGGAGATTCAGGCCATAGGGAAACCCTTTGATCCTTCTCTCCACATGGCGATAATGCAGGAGGATTCCGAGGACTTTCCGGAGAACACAGTGATCAGCGAGTTCCAAAAGGGGTATATGATTCATAACCGGCTGCTCAGGCCGGCCATGGTGGTGGTTTCCAAAAGGGAAAAAAGCCCTAAACAGGGCGGAGAAATCAAAACAGGGCGGTAAAGACGAGGATATATCAAGCAAGGAGGAAAAACAAATGGGGAAGGTCATTGGAATTGATCTCGGCACAACCAACTCATGTGTCGCGATCAGAGAAGGAAATGAAACCAAGGTGATTACCAATCCAGAGGGGGGGCGTACCACCCCCTCGATCGTGGCGATCTTAGAAAGCGGGGAGCGGATTGTGGGCCAGATCGCCAAGCGCCAGGCGATCACCAACCCGGAAAATACGGTGTTCGGGGTTAAACGGCTGATCGGCCGCAAGTTTGATTCCGCCGAGGTCCAGAGGGATATTAAAAACCTTCCATATAAAATCGAAAAGGCCCCCAACGGGGATGTGCGGATCAACCTGCGCGGCAAGCAGCACAGCCCGGCCGAGATATCATCCTTTATTCTGGCCGATATCAAACATACTGCCGAGGAGTATCTAGGGGAAAAGGTCACGGATGCCGTGATCACCGTACCCGCGTATTTCGACGACAGCCAGCGCCAGGCGACAAAGGACGCCGGAAAAATCGCCGGGTTAAACGTGCTCAGGATCATCAATGAACCCACGGCGGCCTCTCTGGCCTACGGCCTGGACAAAAAGACCGAGGAGAAAATCGCGGTTTTTGACCTCGGCGGCGGGACATTTGATATCTCCATCCTTGAAATCGGGGATGGTGTTTTTGAGGTGAAGTCCACCAACGGGGACACCCACCTGGGCGGGGATGACTTTGATCTGAGGCTGATTGATTACCTGGCCGATGAGTTTAAAAAGGACCAGGGGATTGATATCCGGAAGGATAAGATGGCGCTGCAACGGCTCAAGGAGGCGGCGGAAAAGGCGAAGATGGAGCTTTCCACCTCCCTGCAGACCGATGTCAACCTCCCGTTTATCACCGCGGACGCCAGCGGCCCCAAGCATCTCAACATCAAGATTACCCGGGCGAAGCTCGAGGCTCTGGTGAGCGATCTTCTGGATAAACTGGAAGGACCGTGCCTGACCGCGCTCAAGGATTCCGGGTTGAAAAAATCAGATATCAACGAGGTGATCCTGGTGGGCGGCATGACCCGTATGCCTGCAGTTCAGGAACGGGTTAAAAATATCTTCGGCAAGGAACCGAACAAAAGCGTGAACCCGGACGAGGTGGTGGCCGTGGGCGCCGCCATCCAGGGCGGAGTGCTGAAAGGGGATGTGAAGGATGTGCTTCTGCTGGACGTGACGCCGCTTTCCTTGGGGATTGAAACCCTGGGTGGGGTGATGACCAAACTGATCGAAAAAAACACCACAATCCCTACGCGAAAGAGCCAAATCTTTTCCACGGCCCAGGACAATCAGCCGGCGGTGTCCATTCATGTGCTTCAGGGCGAGCGTGAAATGGCTGCGCATAATAAAACGCTCGGGCGGTTTGACCTGACCGACATCCCGCCCGCGCCCCGCGGGGTTCCGCAGATCGAGGTGACCTTTGATATCGACGCCAACGGCATTGTGAACGTCTCCGCAAAGGACAAGGCCACCGGAAAAGAACAGTCCATTCGCATCACGGCCTCCAGCGGGTTGTCCAAGGAAGAGATCGACCGGCTGGTGAAGGATGCGCAACTGCATTCCGAGGAGGATAAAAAACTGAAGCAACTGGTTGAAGCACGAAACAACGCGGACTCTCTGATCTACTCCACGGAAAAGTCCATCACCGAGCTGGGGGATAAGGTGGATGCGGAAACCAAATCCAAGATTTCCGGGATCATTGATCAGCTCAAAAAGGCCATGTCCGGCGATGACATGGAGGAAATCAAACGGTTGAGCAATGAGCTGACCCAGGCCTCGCACAAACTGGCCGAGGCGATGTATCAGAAGGCCTCCGCAGCCGGAAGCCAGCAGGCCGAAGCCGGCGGCCAGAACCGGTCCCAGGCCTCAAAGGAGGATGAGGATGTGGTGGATGCGGACTACGAGGAGGTCAAGGAAAATAAGAAATAGCATATCTGCCGAAGGGATATCCCTTTAAAATAAAGGGCTCGGGGTCTTTTTCAAACACCCCGAGCCCTTTTTTATGCTTCGGACTGAATCGACGTGTTGATTCTTTTACACTTACAGCAGCGGGCTAAGCTTCGGCCACATCAGGTTTGCCAGTTTCTGAGAGCCTGAGGTGGCGGGATGAATGCCGTCCGAGATGATGTCGCTGTCTTTAATGGTGGAGCGCGGGTCAATAAACTGGCAGTTCACCGCGGAATTCTGGCAAGCCAGCTTTAACTTGCCATCGCCGTAATCAATCGCCTCCTCCAGATCATCGAGGTTGTTGTACCAGGCGTTTTTCGTATAATAGTATCCCTGAAAAATCACATGATCCACGCCGTCGGCATACATGTCATTGAGCAGGTTGACGCAATCCACGTAAATATCATCGATGAAATTTTTGCAGGTGCTTGAAAGTTGGCCCCATTCATACCACTGGGTCTTGCAGTCATAGGGGTCAAACAGGGTGAGGACCGGAAGCAGGATGTCGTTTCCGCCGCCGTCCATGAAAATCACGTCGATATTGGGGTTATCGCCTCTTGCAATATCATACTGGCTGTATACCGAAGGCGCCAGAACCCCTCCGATCAGTTCTGCACCGGAAACCGCATACCTCCTGAAGGTCTGGCCGGAGTAGGAATGCAGAAAATCCTGAATCTCTCCGGATAAGGCAAAGATGGAATCCCCGAGATTGACCACATTGTTCATGCTGGCGTTCCGAATCCAGGGAACACTGGCGACAAATCCGCACCCCACGAGCATGAAGACCACACCCAACGCAATGACGATACGGCCGAGCTTAAACTCCTTTTTAAACCCTTTCATACGATCCCCCCTTTTTGAAAATTAAGTTTTAAATAAAAAAATAAAATTAATAGGCCACGCGAATTCGATGGAATTAAAACACCTTTAATGCATGTAAACACAGTTATATTTTTTTTACATAAAATCTCATGGATTTCAATCAGGGAAACCCTGAAATTTGCCTTCGAAAATCCTTAGCTTATTAACATTTTAAATTTATTGAATAAAATGATTGTTAGGGGAGGTTATTTTTTGGCCGACTCCGCCCCCTTCAGCCAGGCCTGCAAAAAAGGAAACCGCGTTTTGGCCCAGGGCGCGAATCCGGCACCTGCCTTCTCCTCGGCCTGGACGGCCGGAAACCTGTGGCGCAGGATCCTTTTAACCCGGCGTATGCGCAGCATGGGGTTTACCCTTTTTTATAGACCTGCAGGTTTCATCACCAGAATATGGGCGTATTGTTTTTTGATGTTTTCCTCCTCAAACGGCATGGGCCGGTAGTTCCCCTTCAGCCATTCGTATATGGCGTCGTCATAGTGCGGGCTGACCGGATTGTCGGACTGACCGGTGCTGTTGATGGCGTAAAACGGCTCCTCAAGGCTGAAATCCACGATGATCCGCATGGCCGGAATCAGCCAGGTGTCAAAATCCCCGGCAATGGAATAGGCCGATACATTCAAGGTGGTGTGGTCTCCCGGCGCAGGAAAGGGGCCCCGGTTAAAGTAGGAGGAGGCGAGCCTCATGAGCAGCCTCTGCATGAAGCTCAGTTCTTCGGCCATCTTGTAGGCCTCTATCTCAAAACAGTAGGTATGGAGGTTCCCCCAGGCCCAGTCCTCGCGGTCCTTGCCCAAACGGTTTTCGAGCAGATCAATGGCGTCGGCAAACGAACTTGCCAGGATTTTCGCCTTTGTTTCCTTGGCCGGGGTGGCTGTATCATCCCAGAAGGGGCTCTCATCGCCGCGGACAATCAGATGGTCTACAACCGCGCAATAGCTGTGGCGCGCGTCCGACAGGAAACTTTTCCAGGCGGCCGAATCGCAAGGCCCCAGCTCGTCGGAGAATGTGTTGTGGGTTGTGGTATAAAGCAGCGCCCCGACAATGGGGGCGTCTGTTGAGTCAGCGGACATGACCCCCTCAAGCCGCTTGAGCATTGCCATCGCCTCCCGGGCTTTTTGCCGCCGGTCGGGATTTTCCCAGGCGTTGATTTGTGCTGCGATTTCCCCATAAAGATCTCCCTCAAGCAGGGCATGCTGGAGCCTGGGCACAAACCGGGAATAAACATCACGCTGCATATCCATGCAGGTTTCCAGGGAATGTTTGTCAAAGGAAGTGATGCGCTCCGCTATCCGCTCACCTCTTTCGGGAAAATACCAGGAAGACGAGAGGATATGCGGAAAGTCCGCGGGCACGGTGCGGTGGTTTGCCGTACCGATAAACCCCACAGCAGGATTGATTGAACAAGGGTGCTTCCGGGTGTCGAGAAACCCTATCCAGTCGTATTCCCCGTTCCAGCCGGGCGACGGCATGAGCCCCCGGCCCTTTTTTCGAATCGGGTATCTGCCGGTCACCTGCCAGGCAATGTTGTCGTGGTCCGCCATCACCATGTTGAGGGCAATACTGCGGATCTGTTTTGCATAAATCATCGCCTCTTCCACGCTTCGGCTGATGCTGAGGTTGAAAAACGCGTCTATGGTCTTATCCCCGGGTTCAAAGGCAGCCCAGCTCACCGCCAGCCCCAGCGGCAGGTCCGCAGCCTGGGGCTTAAGCGGTGTTTTGGGCGAATTGATCAGCACATCGTTGAGCAACGGACCGTGAATGGTTTCATATACCATGATGCGTCGCGGATCCGATCCCCGGATTTTCAGCATCTCTTCCCTTTTTACAGCCGGCAGCCATTTTCCCTGATAAAGGTAGTGAACTCGGCCATCGATCTCCTTGAGCTGTTCCAGGAAAATATCCTGATTATCCGCCATGACCATGGTCATACCCCAGGCGATATGGCCGTTGTAGCCGGCGACAATCCCCGGGACCCCCGGAATGCTCACGCCGGCGGCCTGAATGTCTTTGCATTTTATATGCATCATATTCCACAGCGACGGCATTGAAAGCATCAGGTGGGTGTCATTGGCAAGGATGCTGGCGCCGCCTGCGGTCCGCTCCTTGGATATGGCCCAGTTGTTGGATGCGGCGACACCCATCAGGCCCATCTTCTCAAGGGCCTCCTGGGCGCAGGCTGCTCGAGCAAAGGATGAAGACGTCTGTTGCAGATCAATGCACATCAGCTTCTGCGCTTCCGCCGTCGGCAGGTTTTCATCCGGATAGATCGGGAAAAGCCACGCTGTTTTTTCAGGCCCTAACTTCTGGGCCACATTCAGGATATTAACCTCTTCGTGAAGGTTGAAGGAAAGCGCCAGGTTGACAAAGATAAAGATGGATATGGAATCCATGGGCTGCCATTTTTCCGGTACATACCCGCTGAGCTGAAGCCCCGGCGGCAGGTCGTCTTGGTACCGGGCCATGTAGGCGTTGACCCCGTCGCTGTAGCGCCCAAGCAGGGCCTTATTTTTTTCGGATATTTCATCAAAAAGGATTCGGGCCGCCTTTGCCAGGTTGAGGGTGCGGATGTAGATGTCGATATCGACGCCCGGTTCCCCGGCCAGTTCGGCGATCCTGCCCTGGGAGATCAGTTTCAGGCCGATCATCTGGTTTAACCGGTCCGCGGCATCCACATACCCCATGGCAAAACCCAGGTCTTCCATGGTCTGCGCCTCAACAAAGGGGATGCCCATATCGTCCCGCCGGATTGTGACCGGGCTTTCCAACCCCTCAACGCTGATTTCACCTTCCAAAGGAAAAAGGGTATCGGCATAGCGATAGTCTAAGATTCTGGCGCATCCGGTGAAAACAAGCCCTGCGAAAAAGGCAATGAAACAAATCCGGCCGGCGTTTTTTGGTTTGATCCGCTCAAATCCCTCCATACCCCCTCCTCTTTTCTGGTATTCCTGTTTATTTTGGCATTTTAAAAATTTTTTTCATCGGTTGCGGCGTCCTGCTTCACATGGATGAGGCTCTTGGTGTCAAACCCCAGGGATTCGGCTCGGGATATCAGGGCCGACAAGACTGTCGCGTCCATTTTCGGGGTTCGGCTCAGGATCCACAGGTAGGAACGATCCGGCCCGCAAACCAGGGCATGGGAGTAGGTGTTTTGGTCCAGGGCGATGATGGTGTAGGCGCCGTAAAATGGGCCGAAAAAAGAGACCTTGAGCCGACCGACATCAAAAGCCTCCACAAAATAGGCCTTTCCCCTGGCCTCTTTCCAGACTTTTTGAACCGGATCATACCCGCGGTTGACCACGGCCACACCCCCGTCATGGCGCATCCGGTATTCTGCGAAAACGTTTTCAAGTCCCCGTTCAAACCAGTGATCCAGCCGGGCGATTTCATACCAGCGGCCCAGGTACCGGCCTAAATCAAAGCCGGTGATCGGGGATACCCCTTCGGGCACTCGAACACACCCCGCCTGGGAAAAGGCTAAAACCTCTAAAAAAATAATCAGGAAGAAAATGATTTTTTTTAAGACAGACACGCTGTTGTCCTGTTCTGGCTCATGAGTTTCCATGCATGGGGGAGTTTTGGTTTTTTCGCTTATTTTCCCATGGGCAGCTCCATTACATCCTGAAACCGGGTGACCACATAATAACAGGACACCGTTAACCGAACCAGGCAGATACCGGGAGACGAAACGAATTCAAACAGATGGGGGTGTTTTTGGAGATAAAGCGATTTGGTTTTTTCCAGTTCACCGCCGGTCACCGTTTCCGCGTTCCCCACCGCGGTGGCCGCCATGGAATCGGTGATGTCCGAAGGCCGGTTTGAACGGTTGTCGATCATCATGGCGACCCGGGGGTTGGCCACCAGGCTGGCGTATTTTCGGGTGGACCGGGAGGTGGCGAAATAAAGCTGTTTTAAATCCGCGGATGCGGCAAACGCCACCAGGCTGGTGTAAGGCTGGCCGCTATCGTGGGTCGCCAGAACCGCCAGGTTCTGGGAGGCCAGCATTTTGCTCAGGGTGCTTTGAACGGCTTGGATTTCTTCCGGCGAATAGGTTTTTGTCATGCGTGCTCCTTGGGAGGTCAATCCCTTTTTTATTTTCTTTTTTGATCCGTTTTGTAGTCCTTCGATCTTCGGTAAACGATATCCTTACTGACGTGCCGAATATCTTCTATGGTGTAGGAAGCCCTCGGGTTGAATTTTCGAATCATTTCGACTACCGATTTTAATTTTTTTCGATTGATGATGATATAAACAATCGCGACCTCCCCTTCGCTGCTGTAGGCCTGGACCTGAGTGGTCCCATAACCTTCGTTCCTTAAGGCCCTGACCAATCCGCCTGCCTTTGCCTTGGTAATCACGCGGACCAGCTCATATCCGAGCGCAAGCCGCTCATCAATGATCATCCCCGTATAATTCCCGGCGGCAAACCCTCCGGCAAACGCGACATAACAGATCCAGTTGTCCAGATTCTGCATGACCCGGCCGATGGCCGTAATCCATATCAACACTTCAAAAAAAACCGATAAGAGGAGCGACTCTTTTATACCCCTTGGCAATAAAAATGATTCGAACGGTTCCCAGGGATACATCGATGATGCGGGCGAAAAAGATCAGGATGGGAAGCAGAACCAGATTGAGAACACCAGATTCCATGTCATCTTTTCGGCCGGGCGTATTTCTTAAGTTTGAGGGACGGCGCCCCTCGCCTCCCCCCAGACCGGATGCCGGCGGGCAGCCAGGCGAATGATGCGGCTTCCGATCTGGCCATAGGAAAACCCGGCGAGTTCGGCGGAACAGGCCAGGCTGGCATCAAAGCTGATGTCCGCGTTGGGGTTTACATCCAGCACATAATAAACGCCGTCCCGCATCCGCAGGTCGATCCGGCCGTAATCCCGGCATCCCACCGCCGCATAGGCGGACCGGCAAACCGTTTCAATGGCCCGCATCTCTTCGCTATTCAAAGGCGCCGGCAAAAGCGTTTTGATCCCTTCGTAATGCAGCGAGCCTGGAACAAACTTGGCGTCATAGGTGCATAACCGGTCGTGGATATCGGTAAATAAAGAGAAATCCATCTCGGCCGGCGGCAACATCTCGATGCGCCCGTTTCCCCACAGCGACACATGAAACTCACGCCCGTCGATGAAATCCTCCACGATCGCAGCTTGCCGGTAGGTCTTGAGGATGTAATCAATCCGTTTGTTCAGCTCCGACTCCTTCATCACCACCGCATCGGAGGTGACCCCCTCACTGCAATGCTCATTCACCGGCTTGACAATGGCGGGAAAAATATTCCAATCCTTTGCATCCGGCGTGTCGTATAACCGCCATACCGGAACGGGAATATCTGCCTGTTCCAAAATCTCCATGACCTGGCGTTTATCCTGGGACAGCGCCAGCACCTGGGCATCTGCCCCGGTAAACGCAAACCCCATGGACTCCAGGCTCTGGGCGACCATATATTCGCTGTGGGGAATTCCCGGAAAACCATCGCACCAGTTAAACACCAGGTGAGAGAGGGGATCAAAGGGTTTTAAAACGGAAGCGGCATCGGCGTTCTGTAGCGGGATCATGGTGGTCGGATGCCCGATTTCGGAAACAGCGCGGTATAATGCGTCGCCGCATCCTCGGCTTGCCCTTTGAACCTCAGGCAAGGTGCGATGTTGTTGCACATGCCGGGCCTCCGGCACTGGTGTCGACGTCCG
>DYLE01000078.1 GCA_020722245.1 Desulfonema limicola | reverse complement strand
CGCAGAGGAGAAGACCGAGTTTGATGTGATCCTGACCGCTGCCGGGGACAAGAAGATTCAGGTGATCAAGGAGGTCCGGGCCATCACCGGCCTGGGCCTGAAGGAGGCCAAGGCCCTGGTCGAAGAGGCTCCAAAGCCCGTGAAGGAAGGAATCCCCAAGGAGGATGCGGAAAAGATCAAACAGCAGCTTGAATCCGCAGGCGCCACGGTCGAGATCAAATAAAAACGTTTTAAGATCTCGAACATCGGCAAAAGAGAACCGGTATTTATTGAAGGATAGTAAAGTCTACCGCCCTAATGCTTTAGGGCGGAAATTTTTCAGGGTCTTTTAAATTGAGGGTAGTGGAGACACCATGAGCGGGAATCCGCCGGAATACAGAAGAATCAGAAAAAATTTCGGTCATATTCGATCGATTGTCGACATCCCCGATCTGATCGGCATGCAGCGGGAGTCCTATAACCGTTTTTTGCAGATGGATGTGAAACCGGAAGACCGGGAGGATATCGGGCTTCAGTCGATTTTTAAATCCGTTTTTCCGATCAAGGATTTTACCGGCTGCGCCTCCCTGGAGTTCGTATCCTATCATTTCGGGGATATCAAATACTCGGTGGGCGAATGCATCAACCGGGGAATGACCTATGAGATTTCGCTCCGCATACGGGTTCGGCTGGTGGTATATGATCTGGACAAGGAAACCGGCGTGTCCAACATACGGGATATCAAGGAACAGGAGATCTATTTCGGCACCCTTCCCCTGATGACCGAGAGGGGCACCTTTATCATCAACGGCACGGAAAGGGCGGTGGTCAGTCAGCTTCACCGCTCTTCCGGCGTATTTTTTGATCATGACAAGGGGAAGATCCATTCCAGCGGAAAAATTATTTATACCTCCCGGATTATTCCGGTGCGCGGTTCCTGGATTGATATGGAGGTGGATCCCAAGGATATCGTTTACGTGCGGATCGACCGAAGGCGCAAGTTCCCGATCACCCTCCTCTTTAAAGCATTCGGCTACACCAACGACGATATCCTTTCCTACTTTTACCATACCGAAAAAATCCATATCGATAAAAAACAGTTCTTCAGAGAGGTGAATTTTGATTCCTTGAAGGGGCAGCGCCCGGGACAGGATATCCTTCATCCGAAAACCGGGGAGGTTCTTTTAAAAAAAGGACGTGCGTTTACCAAAAAAGCGGTAAAGGACCTTCGGGCCGCCGGGATCGATTTGATTTCCGTCGCGAAGGAGGACCTGCATGACCGGGTGGTGGCCAAAGACATCCTTCATCCGGAATCCGGGAAGGTGATCGCCGCCACCAACGCCGTGGTCGACAAGGAGATGATCAAGGAGATCCTTAAATCCGGAGTGGAGGGGTTTCATTTGCTGGTGATGGAAGGCCCCTATGCCAGCAACGCGATTCAGAAAACCCTTCTTATGGATAAGACGGCGACCAGGGAGGAGGCCCTGGTGGATATCTACCGCCGGCTCCGTCCCGGCAACCCGGTCACGCCGGATGTGGCCCAGGATTTTGTGGATCACCTTTTCTTTAAGAGCGCCTACTATGACCTTTCAAGCGTGGGCCGGTTAAAGATCAACCACCGGCTGGGGATCGACACCCCTATTGATGTGAGGATTCTCAGAAAAGAAGACATCCTGATGACCGCCAAGACCCTGGTCGAACTGCGGGACAACCAGGGGCCTGTGGATGATATCGATCATCTGGGAAACCGAAGGGTCCGGGCGGTCGGGGAACTGGTGGAGAACCAGTACCGCATCGGTCTGGTCCGCATGGAGCGGGCTATCAAGGAACGGATGAGCATGCAGGAGGTGGATGCGCTCATGCCCAATGACCTGATCAACCCCAAGCCGGTGTCCGCCATCGTAAAGGAGTTTTTCGGAACCAGCCAGCTTTCACAATTCCTCGACCAGACCAACCCCCTTTCGGAAACCACCCATAAACGCCGGTTGAGCGCGCTGGGACCGGGAGGTCTTACCCGGGACAGGGCCGGGTTTGAGGTCCGGGACGTGCATCCCTCTCACTATGGCCGCATCTGTCCGATTGAAACCCCTGAGGGCCCCAACATCGGACTGATCGCCTCTTTGTGCACCTATGCCCGGGTCAACGAATACGGTTTCATCGAAACCCCCTACCGCGTGGTGAAGGATTCCATCGTCACCGACGAGATTCGAATGCTGAGCGCGTTTGAGGAGAAGGATTACCCCATCGCCCAGGCCAATGCGCCGGTGAACGAGAAAAATGAGTTTGTCAATCCCACGGTGATTTCCAGGGTGGACGGGGAATTCACGAGGACCGAGCGCGAGTTTATCGAGCTGATGGATATCTCGCCGAACCAGCTGGTCAGCGTATCCGCCGCCCTGATTCCGTTTCTGGAAAACGACGACGCCAACCGCGCCCTGATGGGATCCAACATGATGCGGCAGGCGGTTCCCCTGTTAAATACCCAGGCGCCGCTGGTCGGAACCGGAATCGAAGGGGTGGTCGCTCGGGATTCGGGGGTGACCATCGTGGCCAAACGGGAGGGCCGGGTGGTGGACGTGGATGCCTCCCGCATCGTGCTTCAGCATACCCCTTCCGGGGATCCCTATCAAAAGGATGTGACGATCTATAACCTTTCCAAATTCATCCGCTCCAACCAGAACACCTGCTTTAACCATCGCCCCATTGTTCGGAAGGGGGATTGGGTGAACGCCGGGGATATCATTGCAGACGGCCCTGCAACGGACAAGGGGGAGCTGGCTCTGGGCAAAAACGTCACCGTGGCCTTTATGCCCTGGGGTGGGTACAACTTTGAAGACTCCATTCTGGTCAGCGAGCGGCTGATCAAGGAGGGGGTCTTTACCTCCGTGCATATCGAGGAGTTCGAGGTTCTGGCCAGAGACACCAAGCTCGGAAAGGAGGAGATCACAAGGGATATTCCAAACGTGGGCGAGGAGGCCTTAAAAGACCTGGATGAATGCGGGATTATTCGCCTCGGCGCCGAGGTCTGGCCGGGGGATATCCTGGTGGGCAAGGTGACGCCCAAGGGGGAGACCCAGCTGTCCTCCGAGGAAAAACTGCTTCGGGCGATTTTCGGTGAAAAGGCGGGGGAGGTCAAGGACACCTCCCTGCGGGTTCCGCCCGGTGTGAACGGCATCGTCATCGATGCCAAGGTGTTTTCCCGCAGGGGGGTTGAAAAGGATCATCGTTCCCGGTCTATTGAGGATGAGGAGATCGCGCTTCTGGAGAAGGACCGGGATGATGAGCTGAAGGTGATTGAGGAAATGGCGAGGGATGAGATCGCCTCCCTGATCGTGGGCAAGCAGTGCGCCGCGGACCTCACCGAGGGGAAAAAGGTGTTGATCCCCAGGGACAAGCGGATCGAGCAGAAGCCGCTTTCCGATATTCCGGTGGCGAAGTTTGACAAAATCGAACTCAAAGACAGCAAGGTGAATGAAAAGGTCAGGGAGGTCGTTCTGCGCTACAAGGAGCAGTCCCACCTGGCCCGAAGGGCCTTTGAGGAACAGGTCAGCGCTTTTGAAAAGGGGGACGACCTGGCCCCCGGGGTCATTAAGATGATCAAGGTTTATGTGGCCATGAAGCGGAACCTGTCGGTGGGGGATAAGATGGCCGGGCGGCACGGGAACAAGGGTGTGGTATCCTGCATCCTTCCCGAGGAGGACCTGCCGTATTTCGAGGACGGGAACCCGGTGGATATGATTTTAAACCCTCTGGGCGTGCCTTCGCGAATGAACGTGGGGCAGATCCTGGAGATTCACCTGGGGCGGGCGGCCAAGGGCCTGGGGGATCAGATCAACGCCCTGCTTGAGGTTGAAAAAATCAAAGCCTTGAAGGAGAAATTTAAAAAGATATTTTCGTCCGCCGCTCAGCAATCGGCGTTCAACCGTATGTCGGACAATGATCTGATCCGGTTTGCTGAAGACTGCAAGGACGGGGTTTACATGACCACGCCGGTTTTTGACGGCGCCCGGGAGGATGAGATCAAGGCCCTGCTGGCCGAGGCCGGCGTCAGCCAGACCGGCCAGGCCACCCTGTTTGACGGCCGGACCGGAGAGCCCTTTGGGGGGGACATCACCGTCGGCACCATGTATATGCTCAAGCTTCATCACCTGGTGGACGACAAGCTCCATGCCCGGTCGATCGGGCCTTATTCCCTGGTCACCCAGCAGCCTCTGGGCGGCAAGGCCCAGTTCGGCGGCCAGCGCCTCGGGGAGATGGAGGTGTGGGCGATCGAGGCCTATGGCGCGGCGTATGCCCTTCAGGAATTTTTAACCGTCAAATCGGATGATATGGCCGGCAGGACCCGGATGTATGAGAAGATCGTCAAAGGCCAGAATGTGTTCGAACCCGGACTGCCGGAATCCTTCCGTGTGCTCACCAAGGAACTTCAAAGCCTCGGTTTGGATGTAACCCTGATCGAAGATAAAGACTAAGGAGACCACTTTGGAAACCCTATATGATTTTTTTGTCAAGCCGGTAAACCCAAGGCTTTACAAGGGTGTCCGGATCGCGCTGGCCTCCCCGGAGCAGATCCTCAGCTGGTCGCACGGGGAGATCAAAAAGCCTGAAACCATCAACTACCGAACCTTCAAGCCGGAGCGGGACGGGCTTTTCTGCGCCAGAATTTTCGGTCCCACCAAGGATTATGAATGCAACTGCGGCAAATACAAACGGATGAAGCATCGGGGGGTGATCTGCGAGAAATGCGGGGTTGAGGTCATTCAATCCAAGGTCCGCCGGGAGCGGATGGCGCACATCGACCTGGCGTCCCCCGTCTCCCACATCTGGTTTTTAAAGAGCCTGCCCAGCAAGATCGGCAACCTGCTGGATTTAACCTTAAGGTCCCTTGAGAAGGTCATCTACTTTGACAGCTACATCGTGATCGATCCCAAGGATACAGGGCTCGCCCCGCTTCAGCTGCTCACCGAGGATAAATACCATGAGGCGCTTGAGCTTTACGGCCCCAAGTTCGAAGCGGGAATCGGCGCTGGAGCGATTCAGGAGCTGCTGGCGCGGTTGAATATCGAACAGCTCTATCAGGAGCTCAGACAGGAGATCGTCAGCACCGCCTCCGAAGCCAAGCGGAAAAAGTTCGCCAAGCAGCTGAAGGTGGTGGACGCCTTTCGTCATTCCGGCCTGAATCCGGTTTGGATGATCATGGAAAAGATCCCGGTGATGCCGCCGGAGCTTCGCCCCCTGGTTCCCCTGGAGGGGGGACGGTTCGCCACCTCCGACCTGAACGATCTGTACCGCCGGGTGATCAACCGGAACAACCGGTTAAAAAGGCTTGTGGATTTAAAGGCGCCGGACATCATCATCCGTAATGAAAAACGGATGCTGCAGGAGGCTGTTGATGTGCTCATCGACAACGGTCGCCAGGGAAGGGTGGTGACCGGCACCAATAAACGGCCGTTAAAGTCCTTAAGTGATGCCTTGAAGGGAAAACAGGGGCGTTTTCGACAGAACCTGCTCGGCAAGCGGGTCGATTATTCCGGACGAAGCGTCATCACCATCGGTCCGAATCTTCGGCTGCACCAATGCGGCCTGCCCAAGGCCATGGCCCTGGAGCTTTTCAAACCGTTCATCTACCACCGGCTCGAGAAAAAAGGGCTGGTTTCCAACATCAAGAGCGCCAAGAAACTGGTGGAAAAGAAAAGCCCGGAGGTCTGGGACACCCTCGACGAGGTCGTCAAGGAATACCCGGTTCTTTTAAACCGCGCGCCGACGCTTCACCGGCTGGGAATACAGGCCTTTGAGCCGGTCCTTATCGAGGGGAAGGCGATCCAGCTCCATCCCCTGGTCTGCACCGCCTTTAATGCGGATTTCGACGGCGACCAGATGGCGGTTCATATCCCGCTCTCCCTTGAAGCGCAGATCGAGGCCCGGGTGCTGATGCTGGCCTCGAACAACATCCTTTCCCCGGCCAACGGCACCCCGATCATTGTTCCGACCCAGGATATCGTTCTGGGCATTTACTACGTCACCCTGGGGCTGTCGGGGGCCCGGGGCGAGCATCTGGTGTTTTCAAACCCCGAAGAGGTGAGGGCGGCCTATGACGCAGGGGCGGTGGACCTGCACGCCAAGATACAGGTGCGCATTCAAGGAAAACGATACGACACCACCGTGGGCCGCATCCTTTTGTGGGAGATCATTCCCAAGGGCGCAAGCTACATCCTGAGGCATCTTATGGTGTCCAGACGCGAAACCCTGCAATCGGTGGAGGAGGAACTCGCCGGCGGGGCATCCTTCAAGGATCTGGTTTCTAAATATTCGGAGGCCTTTGACAAAACCTACCATGGTAACATCGGCCTGCTGGAAAAGGATGAGTTTTGCGAGATTTTCCAGGTGGATGAATTCACGGCCGACGCCGTTTACTCTCTGGGAGAGAATGCGGTGAGCGATGTCATCCTTTCCGGAGGGAAGTTTCATTTGTTTCAGGTCATTGAGATCCGGCGGGAAATCCCCTTTGACATGGTCAATAAGGTTTTGAACAAAAAGGGGCTCAGGGACCTGGTGGACTTCACCTACCGGCATAAGGGGCCCAAGGCCACGGTCATCCTCTCGGACCAGTTAAAGGACATCGGATACCGGCTTTCCACGGCGGCAGGGCTTTCCATCTCCATCGACGCCATGATCATTCCGGAAGCCAAGCAGGATATCATCAACCAGGCGGAGAGGGATGTCGAGGAGATCACCAAACAATACACCGAGGGGTTGATCACCCAGGGGGAGAAATACAACAAGGTCGTGGATATCTGGGCCAGGGCCACGGATCGGATCGCCGATGCGATGATGGAGGCCATGGAAAAACCTTATGTCGTCAAGGGGAAGGAAAAACCCCCCGAGGTCTTGGACAAACGGTTGGCCCATCGAAATGACCGCAGCGGGGATATCATCAACCCGATTTTCATGATGGCCGATTCCGGAGCCAGGGGAAGCAAGGACCAGATGCGCCAGCTGGCGGGAATGCGGGGCCTGATGGCAAAACCCTCCGGGGAGATCATCGAAACGCCGATCACGGCCAACTTCCGCGAGGGGCTTTCCGTTCTTCAGTATTTTATATCCACCCACGGCGCGCGCAAGGGTTTGGCCGACACGGCATTGAAGACCGCCAACTCCGGTTATCTGACCCGTCGGCTTGCGGATGTGGCGCAGGATTGCTCGGTCACCGAACACGACTGCGGGGTAAATGTGGGGATAGAAATCGAAGCCCTCCTTGAAGGCGGGGAGGTGATTCAGCCGCTGGCCGAGAGGGTTTTGGGCCGGGTCGCCCTGGAGGATATCCGGGATCCTTACACCGAGGAGATTCTGGTCAGGGCGGGGGAGGAGATCGATGAGACCGCGGTCGCCAAGATCGATCAGGCCGGGGTGAGCAGCGTGAAAATCCGGTCCGTATTAACCTGCAAGACGAAAGACGGGGTATGCTCAAAATGCTACGGCCGTGATCTTGCCCACGGCGGCCCTGTGGAGATCGGTCAGCCCGTCGGGATCATGGCCGCCCAGTCCATCGGCGAGCCCGGCACCCAGTTGACCATGCGGACCTTTCACATCGGCGGAACGGCCAGCCGAAGGGTGGAGCAGGCGGACATTCGAGCGCGCATGGCCGGAACGATCAAGTACAATGACCTGCACGTGGCCATCAACTCCGAAAAGCGCGCTATTGTCATGAACCGGCGGGGCGGGGAATTTTCCATTGTTTCGGATTCCGGTCGTGAGCTGGGGCGGTTTCCGATCATCTATGGCGCTGAAATCCTAGTCAAAGACGGGCAGAAGGTGGCGCAAGGGGACCTGCTGGCCCTGTGGGATCCCTTTACCACACCCATTGTCACCGCTGTTTCCGGCCGGGTCAAGTTCGGCGACCTGATCATCGGGGTAACCCTCAAGGAGAAGGTGGATCCGGTGACGGGAAAGTCGAGCCTGACGGTGGTGGACACCAAGGCTTTGGACCTCCGGCCTCGAATCTCCATCAAAGACAAGGAGGGAAAAACCGCGATGATACCGGGGTCCGGCCCTGCGCGGTATGCCCTTCCCGTGGATACCATCGTGATGGTGGAGGAGAATGACTATGTCGAGGCCGGGGATATCATCGGCAAGCTTCCGCGTGAAACCACCAAGACCAAGGATATCACCGGCGGTCTGCCCCGGGTGGCCGAGCTTTTTGAGGTGCGCAAACCCAAGGAGGCTGCGGTGCTGAGTGAAATCGACGGGTATGTCCATATTTCCAAAAGCACGAAAAAGGGGAAGCAGAAGGTCACCGTGACGCCGATGGATGCCGGAGAGAAAAAGGAGTACCTGATTCCCCGCGGCAGGCATATCAATGTGTACGACGGGGATTATGTCAAGGCCGGAGAACAGCTGACCGGAGGAAGCCCGAACCCCCAGGATATCCTGAACATCAAGGGGGATGTGGCCCTCGCGAGATACCTTTTAAACGGGGTCCAGGAGGTTTACCGGCTTCAGGGGGTGAAGATCAACGACAAGCATATTGAGATCATCATTCGGCAGATGATGCGACGGGTGAAGATCAGGTCCATCGGGGATACGGGGTTTATTCCAGAGGAACAGGTGGATAAAAACAGGTTTGAACAGGCCAACAGGGAGGTGATCGCCAAAGGGGGTAAACCGGCGACGGGTGAGCCTTTAATCCTTGGCATCACCAAGGCCTCCTTGTCCACGGACAGCTTTATTTCGGCCGCTTCCTTTCAGGAAACCACCAAGGTGTTGACGGATGCCAGTATTGCCGCGGCATATGACGCTTTAAAAGGATTGAAGGAAAACGTGATCATGGGACGCCTGATCCCCGCCGGAACCGGCCGTGAAGGGTATAGTAAAATGGGGATTGATGTGGAATCCGTCGGTTAGGCGTTGAACGCAACCGCTCCCGGGGTTTTTTCTATTTCAGTCAAACAAAAGACTTGACAGTAGGGTTTTTTGAGAATAAATATCACTATTTTTTATGGATGTATGATTCAAGATTGTTAAGGGGTGGGATGGATGCCGACGATTAATCAGCTGGTTCGAAAAGGGCGAAAGCGGATCATGAAAAAGAAGGGTGCGCCCGCGCTTCAAGGATCTTCTCAGAAAAGAGGGGTTTGCGTGCGGGTTTATACGGCCACCCCTAAAAAACCGAATTCCGCTCTTCGAAAGGTGACGAGGGTTCGCCTGACATCAGGCATCGAGGTGTCTGCATATATTCCCGGTGTGGGGCATAACCTGCAGGAGCACTCCGTGGTTCTGGTGCGCGGTGGAAGGGTCAAGGACCTTCCGGGTGTTCGGTACCATGTGGTTCGGGGCACCCTGGATACCCTGGGGGTGGCGGACCGCCGTCAGGGAAGGTCCAAGTACGGCTCAAAGCGGCCCAAATAAGCGGTATCGCGGGACTGCCGGTTTTTTTAAGTCTAAAGATTCAAAAATGGTGGGATAAATGCCGAGACGTAGAGAAGTGCCTGCAAGAAAGGCCGTTCGTGATTACCAATACAACAATGAGATGGTGTCGCGGTTTATCAACTGTATCATGCGCCAGGGAAAGAAAAGCGTGGCGCAGTCGATCCTCTACGACGCCTTTGACGTGATCCGTGAGAAGACCGGGGAGTCCCCGATCAAGGTTTTTGAAAAGGCCATGGAGAACGTCAAGCCGCAGATCGAGGTGAAGTCCCGCAGGGTGGGAGGCTCCACCTACCAGGTGCCCACCGAGATCCGTCCCAGCCGCAGGACCGCCCTGGCGATACGGTGGATTATCAATTATGCGGCAAGCCGTTCGGAAAAAGGGATGGCCCGAAAGCTGGCGGGGGAGTTCATGGACGCGGCCCAGGAGCGGGGAGGGGCGGTGAAGAAGCGGGAAGATACGCATAAAATGGCCGAGGCGAACAAGGCCTTTGCCCATTACCGGTGGTAAGTCTTGGTGCTTCGAATTTTAATACCGGAAAGAAGGGGTTTTTATTGCATAACCCCGGCATTCCATAGACGGGGAGGAAGGTAGAATGTCAAAGAAGAAATTTGAGCGAACGAAGCCTCATGT
>DYLE01000077.1 GCA_020722245.1 Desulfonema limicola | reverse complement strand
GTTCCCAGGACCGAGGCGATCTGGCTGATGGTCAGGGTGCCGTCTCCGCAGATGTTGAACGCGCCGGGGATGCGTTTTTCCGCGGCCGACAGGCAGGCGTGGACAAAATCCGCCTCATGAACAAACTGAACCGGAGGATCATACCCCCTCACGCAGACCGTGGCCGGCAAAAACAGCATGCGGGAGACATAGTTGTTCACATGCGGTCCGAACACCGTGCAGGGCCTTAGAATCGTGACGGTCATTTCCGAATGGGTTTGGGCAAACTCCTGGATCATCTGATCGGTGAGGGCCTTTTCGTATCCATAGGGAAAGGTTTTATTTCCCCGAAGCGGCGCGTTCTCGGAAAGCCGTTTGGGGTTGTCCGGATGCGCGCCATAGGCCAGGGTGCTGCTGATGGCGATCAGGTGCTTCACTCCGGCGCGGCAGGCGGCGTGAAGGATGTTTCGCGTGCCGTTGTAGTCAATATCGTGCATCTTTTTGAGGCTGTGGATCGGCTTCACCACAAAGGCCAGATGAAAAACCGTATCCACCTGGTGTTGTGAAAACACCGCTTCGATTCCCGGATCGCGGATGTCCTTTTGATAAAACGTGATGTGTTTAAGGAATGGAGGGGACGACGCGATGTCGATGCCGACAATCTCCCCCTGATCGGCATGCGGTTTAAGAATTTCCGCCAGACGGACGCCCAGGTAGCCTGAGATGCCTGTGATGCCTATATTTTTCATGGAATCGGATTGCCTTCTGCCTCTAGTCCAGATCCACCTCGCCGGCTAATCTGTTGATTGTGCGGGTGACAAACCGGTCATCCTCCACCACGACCTCGATGGCGTCTTTCGGACATACGGCCACACACCTGCCGCACCCCCGGCAAACCTGCTGATCGATGACCGCCCGGTTGTTTTCCATGTGAATGGCGTTGACAAAGCAGACATCTTTCGTGCAGAGGCCGCATCCCACGCATTGATCCGTCACCTGCACGGACACGCCGGGCATGCGGTGCACCTTGTTTCCGATGGTCGGCGAAATAATCGGGAGCACCTTCCAGAGGCAGCAGCAGGGGCAGCAGTTGCAGATGGTCATCAGCCTTTCCGAGGGCCCGACCTGAAGCCAGACCGTGTCCAGCTTGTTGCGGCCGATAAGATGCACCAGCCCGGCCTCCCGGCAGCGGCCGGCATGATCCAGGGCCTCCTGCTCGGAAACCAGCCTGCCGAATTTCGGGTTGATATTTTTGGCGGCTTCTCCTAAGAAGATGCACCCCAGATCAATGGGGTAGTTTTTGCATTTTGCCGAATCCCGGCAGATGCAGAAATCCATGATCCATCGGGTTTTGGCCGCCTTGATGAAATGCTCAATGATCCGGGAGGGCGCCATCAGGCTGTCCGGATCCTCCAGGGAGGCGTTGATGGGAATGGTCTTGTCCTTGGGCAGGTAAAAAATGTCATCCTTCTCAAAAAGGGCGTGATCGATGATCCTGCCGAAAACAGGGTAGTTGGTCAGCTTTGCCCAGAAAAACCTCTGGGAAAAGGTTTTATTGATAAGGGTTCTGATCCAGTAAGGGCTTCCCATGACCATCCTTAGGTGTCGGTTTAAAGGTTGTTTTAACTTACGGGATTTGAATTTTTTTTTCAACAGCAAAAAAATTCGCGAAGTCGGCGCTGCGTTCTATCCAAACCCCTTGACCGGTTTTAACGAAACTGCTAAGGGAAGGCTTACCATGGAAATGGATTCAAGAAAATACAAGGGGTTGCGGGAAGCGATGGTGAAAAACCAGATCGAGGCCCGGGGCATCACCGATGCAAAGGTGCTTGCGGCCATGCGAAAGGTGCCGCGCCACCTGTTTGTCAGCGAGGCCTTGATGGATCAGGCCTACGCGGATCATCCGCTTCCCATCGGTGAACAGCAGACCATATCCCAGCCGTATATCGTCGCCCTGATGACCCAGGCGCTTGCGCTCAACAAGGATGACCGGGTTCTTGAGATCGGGACCGGATCGGGATACCAGGCGGCGATCCTTTCGGAAATCGCTTTTCGCGTGTATACGATTGAAAAAAGGCGAACCCTTCACATCAACGCCCGCAGGCTGTTTGACGAGTTCAAGTACACCAACATCGTCACCCGGTACTCGGACGGCACCAAGGGATGGGAGGAGGAAAGCCCGTTTGACGCCATCATCGTCACGGCCGGAGCGCCTGAGATCCCCAAAACCCTGGTGGCGCAGCTCGGCATGGGGGGACGCATGGTCATCCCTGTGGGGGATATGTTCACCCAGGACCTGATCAAGCTTTACCGGGATGAACAGGGGATCCATCAGACCAGCCTGGGCGGGTGCCGGTTTGTCAAGCTTGTGGGCGAGTATGGATGGGGCGGGGATTAAAAAAGTCTTCGCTTCCTGAAGGAAAGGTTTTTTCAAAATAACCGGCGACCGGATTTGCGGCAGGGGCCTGTGTAAAGACAGGGCCGAGGTTGGGCGCTATTTGCGTTTTTTCGAGTTGTATTTTTCAATCAGCCGTTTGTACACCACCGAGGGCACCATGCTCTGAATATCCCCGCCGAACTGAGACGCCTCCTTGATGATGGAGGAGCTGGTAAAGATCCAGCGCAGACCGGTCATCAAAAAAACGGTTTGAATGTTGCGGTTGAGCTTTCGATTCATCAAAGCCATCTGGAATTCATACTCAAAATCAGACACCGCCCGCATTCCCCTTAAAATCGCCTGGGCGTTCCGCTGAACCGCGAAATCCACCAACAGCCCGTCATAGGAGGCGATTTCCACCCGTTCGAACTTTTGCAAGACTTCTTGCAGCATCGAAATCCGTTCGGGCACGGTAAACAAAACCTGCTTTGCCGGATTTTCAAGGATGGTGACGATGATTTTGTCAAAGATCTTCAGACCGCGGGTGATGATATCAATGTGCCCGTTGGTCACCGGATCAAATGAACCGGGATAAATCGCTGTTCTCTCCATAACTGCCCCCATTTGAAATCATTCACACCGATGCTGCATGGGATTTGCGCCCTGAACAGACCGTCCCGCTCAACCTAAAGTTTTAAATTTATATCACATAAGTCAAAAAAGAGACAAGGGTTTTTCCGTATTTGCGTTGGTCAAAGGTCACAAAACAATCCAGGTCCCCGGGAATGGGTTCAAGAAAGGTATGCTCGATAATCAGGATGGCGTCCTTTTCCAGGGCGTCGCTGCGTTTTAAGTTTTTCAAGGCAAAGGCCACAGCGTTTTTGTTGTAAGGCGGGTCCATAAAAACCAGGTTGAACCGGGGCTCGGCCAAGCGAATGCAGTTCAAATTTTTTACGATATCCCATCGGATCAGCCGGCAGCGGTTTTCCATCCGGCAGCCGGAGATGTTTTTTTGAATCACCTGAATCGCGGCGGCTGAAATATCGATAAAGACCGCCGCGGCCGCCCCCCGGCTTAAGGCCTCAATGCCGAAAGCCCCGGTCCCGGCAAACAGGTCAAGAACGACCGCGCCTTCAATTTTTGCCGCGCAGATGCTGAAGATGGCTTCCCGAACCCGGTCGGCGGTGGGCCGCGTGGACAGCCCCGGCGCCGAAGTCAGCTTTTTGCCTTTAAACTTTCCGGCAATCACTCTCATGGATGTATGGATATCCGTTTTTCGGATTTTTCGATGATCTGCTTGATGTACTCCTTGTCCACCCCGATCCGCCTGGCTGTTTTCGAAAGGCTGTTGTTGTTTTGCGCAAGCTTATGGCGGATAAACGCCTCCTCAAAGGCCTTTCGCGCATCTTTTAAGCGGTCAATGGAAAACAGCTCGAATTCCGACGCCTTGAGCCCTTGGGATTTCGGGTTGTAGGGCGGAGGGATGTCCACGATGTCGATGGTTTCGGAAGGAATGGTGATGTCGAGCCGCTCCACGAGGTTTTTCAGCTCCCTGACGTTTCCCGGCCAGGGATACCGGGCAAGCGCCTCAAGGGCGGGGGGGGTCAGTTTTTTGGGAACGACCCGGTTTTTCTGGGCAAGCCTGGCCAGAAAGGCACTGACCAGTTCCGGGATATCCTCCGCATGCTCCCGCAGCGGCGGAACCACAATGGGCACGACATTTAACCGAAAATACAGGTCCTCCCTGAACCGGCCCTCCCGGATTTCCCTTGGAAGATCCTTGTTGGTGGAGGCGATGATGCGGACATCCACGGTGATGTCCCGGCCGCCACCCAGCCGGCGGAACCGATTCTCCTCAAGGATGCGCAGAAGGGTCGCCTGGGCTTTAAGTCCCAGATCGCCGATCTCATCAAAAAACAGGGTGCCGCCGTTGGCCAGTTCCAGCCTTCCTTTTTTGCGTGCCGTGGCCCCGGTAAACGCCCCTTTTTCATGCCCCAGCAGCTCGCTTTCAATCGCCGCCTCGGAAATGGAGGCGCAGCTGATGTCGATAAACGGCTGAGCCGAGCGGGAACTGAACTGGTGCACCATTTTCGCCACCAGCTCCTTTCCGGTCCCGTTCTCCCCACAGATCAGCACGCGGGCATCCGTGGGCGCGGCAATGCTGATCTGCTTTTTAAGCTCCTGGATCGGCGCGCTGCTTCCGTTAAGAGCGTTTTTTTCAATCGTCTTTTTACGAAGGTATCGGTTTTCCTCTTCCAGCCGGTGAAAGTTTAAGGCGTTGTTGATCGCCACGATCACCTTGTCGATGGAGATCGGTTTTTCGATAAAATCGTACGCTCCGATCTTGGTGGCGTTCACAGCGGTCTCAATGGTGCCGTGGCCGGTCACCATGATCACCTGGGTGGTGGGATGATTTTTTTTAATCTCCTTGAGGGTTTCGATCCCATCGATGCCTGGCATCCAGATGTCCAGCAGAACCAGGTCCGGGGATTCGACCTCAAGACGCTTTAACCCCTCATACCCGTTGGTGGCGGTGAGGATTTCAAATCCCTCATCGGAAAGGATGCCGCTTAAGGATCGCAGGATCGATTCCTCATCATCAATAATCAGAATGGATGGAAACATAAGGTATTATTCCTTCCTTACAAGATCGGTTAAACCGGCAGCTCGATCGTAAACTTCGCCCCGCAGGGTTCATTGTCCGCCACGGTGATTCTGCCGTTATGGTCCGATACAATGCTTCGGACAATGGCCAGCCCCAGGCCCATGCCGGATTTTTTCGTGCTGAAGTCCGGTTCGAACACAAACGGCTTGTCCGCATCCCGGATTCCCGCGCCGTTATCCGCCACCACCATGCGGACAATGTGATTAGACGGCTCATGCGCAGCGGATATCGAGATCACCCCCTTGGTCCGGATCGAGGCGATGGCGTTGTCGATGAGGTTGATCAGGGTCTGTTTGATCTGCTGGCGGTCCAGGTTCATGATGGGAATCCCGTCTGGAATATGGACATCAAATTGAATGTTGGTATGCCCCTCCTTGTACAGCGCGACCGTCTCCTGAATGATGGGGGGAAGCTCGCAGGGCTCGGGGTTGGCGGTGGGAAACCGGGCGAATGAGGAGAATTCATTGACCAGGTTCCGGATCAGCTCCGTGTGATCGATGATGGTCTGGGTGCATTCTTCAAAAACCGGGTCGTTGATGACGCTTTTATACTTTCGTTTAAGCCGCTGGGCGGACAAAGAGATCGGGGTCAGGGGGTTTTTCACCTCATGGGCGATGCGCCGGGCGACCTCCCGCCAGGCGGCCATCCGCTGGGCCTTTTCAAGCTCGGTCATGTCGTCAAAAACCATCACCAGACCGATCTGCCGGCCGGCGTCATCTTTTAAGGCATTAAAGTTCACCTTGAAGCTTTTGGGTTTGCCCGCCACGGTCAAGTTTAAGGAGACGAGGAGGCTCTCCTCCCTCTTGTTCCAAAACCGGTCGTAGATTTCATCCGCCAGAGGCCGATGCTGGTCCTTGAGGATATGCTTATAGCTTTTTTTGATGATGTCTTCGGCCCTGAGGTTGAGCATTTTTTCAGCCGAGTCGTTGATGGTGGTGACAAGTCCCTTGCCATCTAAAGAAATCACCCCTGTGGAGACGTTGTTCAAGACGATCTCCATGTAGCGCCGGCGTTCCTCGATTTCGATGTTTTTCTCATAAAGCCTTCTTGCGGAAAGCTCCAGTTCCTTGCGATTGAAACGGAGATCCCGGGTCATCTTGTTGAACGAATCGACCAGGGTTTTGATTTCATCATCGGCCACCACGCTGATGTTGTAGGTCAGGTCCCCACCCGCCACCCGATGTGTGGCTTCGGCCAGCTCCATGATGGGAACGGTGATGGTTTTTGAAAGGTACATGCCGAACCAGATCGCGGAAAACACCACCAGGAGCGCGACAATCGACAGGGTGATGTAATAGGTCAAGCGGACCGGCTGCTTGAGCATCTTGGTCTGTTGGTATTCTTCGTAACCCTGCGCGATGGACACCAGGTTGCGGGCCAGGTCGCGGGGAAGCATGATGCTGATGACGACAAACCCTTGAATCTGTTTCCCCTTGGCTCCAAAAGGAACAGCGGAGATGTTCCGAATCACTTCGCCGGCCGGGATGTTTTCAGAGATCCACCAGGTGTCATTTTCCATCTCCATCCCCTTTCGCAGGTCATCCGGCTTGACCGGCATGATATGGTGTTTCTCCGTTTTGGACGCAATGAAACACGCCTGCCGTCTGAATCCGGAGTTATACACCTCCACGGCGTCCACGTTGTATGCCCGCTGCACCACCTCAGTGTAGCTTTGCAGCTCCTTTTGGTTTTCAGACGCCAGCAGGTTGCGGCTGGTGATCTGGTATGCTGTTTTATCCAGAAGAAAAACGTTGTTCTCCTCAACCATTTTATAGATGTTCCGACCTACCGCCAATGCGTTACGCAAGGACTGGTCGATGGGGATTTTAAACCAGAACTCAATGCTGGAGGTGATGAAATGAAGGGAAAAAATAAACAGTACGGTGGTCGGCAGAAGGGTTAAGGCGATAAACGCGACCACAAGCTTTGTGCGGAGCCTGTTTCCTTCGACCTTTCGGCGTCTCTCGTAAAAGAGTTTGACCAGGTTCCTGAAAACAAGAAAAATCAGAAGCACCAAAAGCAGCATGTTGATGTTGATCAGAATAAACATCAACACCATATTGGAGGCAGAGATGTTTCCACCGTATCGCAGTCCTTTGATGACAAGAAAGGTCAGAAAGGCGGCCAGCAAAATAATCCCGGCGATGATGATCCACTCCCGCTTGCGACGCCTTCTCTCCTCTTTTGAAATCGCCGCTTCCGGATTTTTATACCTGTTGGGTGTGATGGGGTTAAATTTCACTCAGGCTGTTCCATGACCCTTTGATTAGTAAGTGAAGGACAACGACCGCCATTTGGTTTCAAAATCCCATAGAAAGGTCAGCAAGATATAGTTTAGAAAAAACGGCAAGGTGTCCTTATCCAGCTCCGCCTTGGCCTTGATTCTATAACGCTTTCCTTTTTGCAGTTGATCCAATGGAACAATCTTCAACCCACTGATTTCAGACATAAGAATTTGGGCCTCTTTAAAACAGTTGGTGGTCAGGGGATTGTCCCCTTCCCAGGATCGGTTGATTCGAAACTCGCTTTTGAGGCTGTCGTATTTGATGGTATGGGTTACCTTTAGCGTCCGAATGGTGTCGTCCAGCCACAGGGTCCTCTGCCGCTTCAGCTTTATCAAAAACGAAAAGGTGGAGGGAATCCCGTTTAAGACCGCCTCCTCCATTTTTTTCTGAAACGCCCCCTCCATTTTCAGCGAGAGCAAAAGATCGGTTGCGCCGGTTTTAACCGAGATATCCGTAATTGCGGCATCCTCTGCGAAAGCAAACGATTGAAAAAACAAAATAAAAAATATAAGCGCGATGAACCGTTGAATCACCTGTGTTACCTTCATTTTCAGTTGAGACCTCCTGTGGGTGCAAACGTTAGGTGCCGTCTCAGGCTACCTTGCCGCGGTTTCGGGTCTGTCTTTGGACAGCCGCTCAACCCCTTCAAACGTCAGGGTTTCCCATGATGATTTGCTGGCAAAAAATTTTTCTAAAAACTTATGGTTGAATTGGTGGCCGGATTTGTAAAGCATCGCATGTCCGAGCACCGGCATGCCGAGCAGGGAAAAATCCCCGATGCAGTCCAAAATTTTATGCCGGACGAACTCGTTGGGGTAGCGCAGACCTTCCGTGTTGATGACCCCCTTGTCGTCAAGAATCACCGCGTTATCCAGGGAGCCGCCCTTGGCAAGGCCGTAAAACTGCATATACTCCAGTTCTTGAAGAAAGCCGAAGGTTCTTGCCCGGCAGATATCGCTTAAAAAACGCTCCGGGGTCAGGTCGATGGAATAGGTCTGGGTTTTGATAAGCGGATGCGCAAAATCAATGGTGCAGGTGATTTTAAAATGGGACGCCGGGTAAAGGCCCACGGATTTTCCATCCTCGTGAAGCTCAATGGGAGAGGTGACGACAAAGTATATGCGTGGGGCATTCTGCTCAGCGATCCCGGCTTTGATGATCGCCTCGGCGAACTCAGCGCCGCTTCCGTCCATGATCGGGGTCTCATAATCATCCATTTCCACAATGGCGTTGTCCACGGAAAGCCCGGCAAGACAGGACATCAGGTGCTCGATGGTCGATACGATGACGCCGCCCTCCCCGATGACCGTTGCCAGGCTGGTATCCACGACCTTGTTAAAATGGGCTTTTATGGTGGGTTGGGCCGGCAGATCGACCCGCCGGAATTGTATTCCGAGGTTCGCCGGTCCGGGCTTGATCGTCAGGTTGACCTTTTTGCCCGAATGCACCCCCACCCCTGAAAAATAAACCGGTTTAAGCAGGGTCCTCTGTTTAGCGTACATTCTGATCATTATTCCTTAACATTCGGCCCAAGCAGGCCTGAATTGAAATCCTATTTTATCTTTTTTTATTGATATATCCGATCAAATATTAAAATGCAATCCATGGCCTGGATTTTCCCCTTATTTCTAAATGGATTTCTAAAATAGATTGTTCTTCGACAAAGGCTTTGTTATATTTCAGCGGCTTGAACCGCAGTGGGGGTTCTGATTCACCCCTGATTTTACTCATCTGGAAGAAAAAAGTGCTGTCCAAGGTATTAACCAGCGCCGTTGTCGGAATCGATGCCTACCTGATGGAGGTGGAGGTCGACATCTCCTACGGGCTTCCGGCGTTCACCACCGTGGGGCTTGCGGAGGCTTCTGTAAAGGAAAGCAGGGAGCGGGTCAAAGCCGCGATCAACAACTGCGGATACAGCTTTCCGGAGGATCGGATCACCGTCAACCTGGCGCCCGCTCATATTAAAAAGGAGGGGACCGGTTTTGACCTCCCCATCGCCCTGGGCATCCTGGCGGCAACCGGCGTTATTCCCAAGGATAAAATGGCCGGGTACCTGGTGCTGGGGGAGCTGTCTCTGGATGGGCGTATCAAACCCGTAAAGGGATCGCTTCCCATGGCCATCGCCGCCAAGTCCTCGGGGCATGAGGCGATCCTGGTGCCCCATGACAACCGGCGGGAGTCCTCGGTGGTGGAGGGGATAGCGGTGATCCCGGTGAAAACCCTGCATGAGGCTGTGGAGTTTCTTCGAGGTGAGATCGAAATTTTGCCGGAACGGTTTGACCCGGAAACGGTTTTTGATAAAGCCGGCAGGACGGAATCGGATTTTTCGGAGGTGGCGGGCCAGGAGCATGTGAAACGGGCCATGGAGATCGCCGCGAGCGGCGGGCATAACCTGATCATGATCGGGCCTCCGGGCGCGGGAAAATCCATGATGGCCCAGCGGTTTTCAGGGATCATGCCTCCCTTAAGCTTCGAAGAAGCTATTGAAACTACAAAGATATACAGCGTGGCGGGGCTTCTTGAAAGGGATCAGGCTCTGGTGACGGAAAGGCCGTTTCGCTCCCCGCATCATACCATCTCCGACGCCGGCATGATCGGCGGCGGCAACATCCCCAGACCCGGGGAGATCAGCCTGGCGCACAACGGCGTGCTTTTTCTGGATGAACTTCCGGAATTCAGAAGACCGGCCCTGGAGGCCTTGCGCCAGCCGCTGGAAGACCACCGGGTCACCATCTCCCGGGCGTCTTCATCCCTGACCTACCCCTCCAGCTTCATCCTTATTGCCGCCATGAACCCA
>DYLE01000076.1 GCA_020722245.1 Desulfonema limicola | reverse complement strand
TTTGACGAACCCGCCGCTGTAAAAATTAAAGGACAGCATGCGGTGAATGGTGCTGGCCGGATGACCGGTGGCCTCGCTCATCTGCTTGGCGGCCCGGCCCGTGGGCGCAGCCAGCAGGATACGGACGTTTAGGCGGGAAAAAATCTTCAACACCGCCTGAATGATGGTGGTCTTCCCGGTCCCGGGCCCGCCGGTGATGACCATGAGCTTGTGTTTTGCGGCGTATTCAATGGCGGCGATCTGTTTCTCCGCCAGGGTAAAGTTAAGCTCCCCCTGCACCCATTGGGCGGCCCGCTTTGAATCGATGGCGCGGATCGCCTTGGGGGTTTTCATCAGCCGCCAGAGCATCCAGGAGATGCCGGTTTCGCACACATGATAGGAGGTCAGGTAGACCCCTTCGGCATTTACGTCATCCCCGGACGCAGGGTCTTCCCCCTTTTCCATGACGATCCTTTTTTCTGACGCCAGCCGGTCCAGGGCCTCGGACACCACCTTCTCATCCGCCTCAAGCACCTCGCGGCATTGCTCGATCAATCCTTCCCTCGGGTAATAGACATGCCCGTCGTCTGAGAGCTGGTTTAAAACATAGAGGACGCCCGCCTGAATGCGCAGCACGGAATCTTTGGCGAAGCCGAGGTTTTCGGCGATCCGGTCCGCGGTGCGAAACCCGATGCCGCGGACATCCGTGGCGAGCTGGTAGGGGTTTTCGGTGACCACCGCGATGGCGCGGTCCCCGTACTGCTTGAAGATCTTGGTGGCGAATCCGGCGCTGACCTGGTGGGACTGGAGAAACATCATGACGTTGCGGATCTCCTTTTGCTCGGCCCAGGCCTTGGCGATCATCTCAATCCGCTTCGGCCCGATCCCCTCGATCTCGGCCAGCTTCTCGATGCGGCTTTCGATGATGTCTAAGGTCTTTTTTCCGAACCGACCCACGATCCGGCCCGCCATGACCGGGCCGATCCCCTTGATCAGTCCGGAACCCAGGTATTTTCGAATCCCCTCCACCGTGGCCGGCGCCGTGGTTCGGTACTGCTCGACCTCAAACTGCTCGCCGTATCGGGGATGGAGCTTCCATCGGCCCTGCAGCTCCATGACCTCTCCGGGCAAAGGCTCCATGAGGTTTCCCACCACGGTGACCGTGCGTTTTCCGCCCTTGAGCCGCATGCGGGCGATGGTGTACCCGTTTTCAGGGTTGGCGTAGGTGACCCGCTCGATCTGACCGGAGATGTCCACCCGCATATTATGCCTTCCCTTTATTGGAAGAACAGCCACGCGGCAAGTCGCAGCGGCCTATCCGGAAACCTTTTCCTTGACCAACGGGTAGTAGATGGAATCCGGGTATTCGGAGATGATCCGCTGCCAGGCCTTGGCCGCAAGCTCTGTTTTTCCCTGCCTTCCATAAATCAGGGCGAGCTTGAACAAGGCCTGATCCTTCATGACGGCGTTCTCATCGTTTACGATCATTTCAAAATACTTTATCGCCCCGGCGTCGTCCTTTTTGGCCTCGCAGGAATAGGCCAGCCCGTTTAAAATCACGCTGGTTAGCCCGGCCTCCTCGGAAAACACATCGAGGGCCTTTTGATAGGCGGTAATCGCCTCGTCAAAATCTTCAGTCTTGTAGCTCAGGTCGGCGTAATGCAGCAGCGCGGCCCGGCCGGACCCGGTGGACGGGTATTTTGAAATGATATCCTTAAACAGTTTCCGAACCTCTTCATACTCCGCGGCCGACGGCGGCTTGGGGTTGATGGTGCCCGCGTCCTTGGACTCCACCGCCTGGTAACGGGAAACGGCCTCGGCCAGCATCTGGGCGGCCCGCTCCTCGGATTGATGCCTGAAATAAACAAGCGCGCTGATCACCGCCGCTGCGAGAACAAGGGCCGTAACCCCCATGATGATCTGCCGCTGATACTGTTTGGCAAGCTTGAGCATCCGCTGGGCAAACACGATAAACGGATCGGGTTCCTCAAGCAGCTCCTTGCGCGATTTTTCTTCGACCATTGATTTTCTCCGTCACTAAAAAACTACAACAATTTTCGAATACACCGCCACCCCTTCTCCGGAATGCCGGCCCCCACGACCTGGCAGACCTCATACCCGCAGGCCGATGCCAGCGCTCCGCTCTTTTCTACGGAAAATCCGCTCACCAGGCCATAGAGAAAGCCCGACGCCCAGAGGTCTCCGGCGCCGGTGGTATCCACGGCGTATCCCGTGCCCATGGCTTTCACCACGGTTTTCCGGCCCTGATGCGAAATCAGGCTGCCGCCGGGTCCGAGCTTCAGGGCGGCGATCTCCACCCCTTCTGAAAGCGTCTTTAAGGCGTTATCCCCATCCTCATGGCCGGTATAGGCTTTTGCCTCATCCTGGTTGGCGATCAGGATATCGACCTGCTCCTGAATAATCTCCTGTAAAAAATCCTTATTCTCGTTCACCACGTTAAAACTCGCCAGGTCCAGGCTGACCAGGGCACCGGCCTCCCTGGCGGATGAAAGCACCGCTGAAATCAACTCCCGGCTGTAGAGCAGGTAGCCCTCCACATGCACCACGGCCGCGTCCTGAAAGCAGTCCGGCGTGACCTCATCGGGGCTGAGCTCGGCGGCCGCTCCCAGAAAGGTGAACATGGAACGCTGGGCGTCCGGCGTCACCACGGAAAGCACCCGTCCGGTGGGCCGCTCGGAAACAAACAACACCGGCTCCACGCCGCTGTCCTTCAACCCGGCGGCAAACATCTCCCCGAAATGGTCCCTTCCCAGCTTGCCCACGAACCGGGCCCTGCCGCCCAGCCTCCCCACCCCGATGGCCGTGTTGCAGGCCGATCCTCCCGGAACGATCACCGGAGGGGACTGGATTTTCGAGATCAACGTGTCCATGCCGCTGCTGTCCACAAGCTGCATGCCGCCCTTTTGAACCCCCAGGCTTTCAATAAAGGCGTCCGGCTCAAAGGCCAGCAGGTCCACCAGGGCCGATCCCACGCCCACGATGGTTTTCCGGTTTTTATCCAGGTTCAGTATTCCCATTGACATGTTATATTATACCCTGATCATCAGACCGGCGCAAACCGGAAATCAGAAGAAAAGTTAAAAGTGACTAAAGTTAAAGGAAAAAGTTAAAAGTGACTAAAGTTTGGAGTGACTAAAGTTAAAGGTGAAAGTTGAAAGTGACTAAAATTTGGAGTGACTAAAGTTAAAAAAATCCCATGACCGGCGCCTTGTCCAACTTTAGTCACTTTAGTCACTTTAGTTACTTTAGTTACTTTAATCACTTTAATCACTTTAATCACTTTAAACTTGACCCTTTTTTAGGGCTTCAAACCCTACCAGACCAGTATCTTGTTGATCCAGCCGGTGTCCCCGTCCGCATGCTGAACCCGAAGCCATTCCCCTTTTCGCTCCAGCACGCGAAAAGGAACCCCCTTTTCCGCTTCAAAAACGATGTCATGGTTTGTGCCGGGGCCTTTTCGAATGTTGCACTGGTCCTTTTTCGTGATCACCGTATCCAGAGATTTAAGCAGTTTCTTATTCACCCAGGCCCGGCTCCCTTCAAAATCCTCGCAAAAATACCATTCCCCGGTCTTATCCTGGTCGATGATCACAAACGGGGTGTATTGCTCCGCCCGCCAGACCACGTCGTATTTTGTCCCCGGGCCGGAGCGGATGTTGGCCACCGATTCGCCGACCGCAAGCCGCTTGCCCTCCGCGGCTGCGTTTTCCGGCAACATCGCCAAAACCGCAAGGATCCCCGTCAGGACTGCCAAAATAAAATGATTATACCGTGTTTGCATCATACTTAACCACCTAATAAAATCCGGGTTAATACCTTCAGGCGGCCATCAAATGGGTCACCGCCTGTTCAATGCCGTCGATGGAGAGTTCAAACATGGGAAAAATCCGGCCGATGACCGTAACGGTCTGGGTGTAGGACCACATCCGCTCAGGCACCGGGTTTAACCAGGCGTTATGGCTGAAGGTGGCGGCCAGAAGCTTTAACCGCTCAACGCTGGGCAGACCGCTTCGGTCATGCACGTAGATGGAGCCGTCCCGGGCCATCAGCTCATAGGGCGCCATGCTGGCGTCCCCCACCAGGATCAGCCGGGTTTCCGGGTCCCTGCGCAGAAATTCATCGATCCGCACGGGTTTCCGGTGCCTGGCCGGGTCCTCCCACAGGGTGTCATAGATCGTGTTGTGGAAAAAATAGGTTTTCAGGTCCTTGAACTGCGACCGGGCATAGTCGAACAGGGTCTGCACCACCGGCACATAGGGGTCCATGGACCAGCCGCCGTTGTCGATGGCCAGGATCACCTTGAGCCGGTCCTTTAAGCTGCGGTCAAACACGATTTCGATCTCGCCGGCGTTTTTCATGGTCTGGTAGATGGTTTTATCGATGTTGACCTGGTCCCTGGGCCCGGAGGGAATCATGTTGCGAAGCCGCTTCAAGGCCTCCCCCATCAGGGCCTGGGTCAGGGGCCCGGACTTGGAGTAGTCCTTGTAGCGCCGTTCATTGGCCACCTTGACCGCGGACTTGTTGCTCGACGCCCCGCCCACACGAAGCCCGCCGGGATGAAACCCCGAATGCCCCACCGGCGAGGTGCCGCCGGTGCCGATCCATTTGTTTCCGCCGTCATGGCGCTCGGTCTGCTCCTTTAACCGCTCCAGAAAATAGGCGATGAGCTCATCCGGGGACAGCCTGGCCAGGGTCGCGGGGTCCACCCCCAGGGCGTCGGCCACGGATTGGGGGTTCTTGAGCCATTCCTCAAGCAGCGCCCTGGCGACGGCGTCCAGCTCGATCCCCTCGATGTCCGGCATTTCCGCGCCCTCGAAAAAATGGGCGAACACCTGATCATAGAGGTCAAACAGCCTTTCGCTTTTCACCAGGATCGCCCGGGAGGCGATGTAAAAATCCGAAAGGGACTGAATCAGCCCCCTGGAAAGCGCCTTCTGAAGGGTGAGAAACGCGGTGGGCGACACCGGAATCCCGACCTCCCTGAGTTTATAAAAAAATTCGATAAACATATAACTTTTTGGAGCATTAAAGAATCAAACAGTTGACCCTTTGACTTTTGCATTACAATTTCCAGCGTTAAAACAGCTTTCGGCGTCCGACATAGCTTCCGGCCACCGCATAATCCTGGCTTTTCTTGAACAACACCCCCAGATACGGGATCTCCCCCTTTTCCAGATGCTTGGCCTTGAAATCCGGGTCAAGGGTCAGGGCCCGAATCCAGTTGATCAGCTCCCGGGTCGCGGGCTTCTTTTCCACGGTATCGATCTCCCGAAGCCGGTAAAAGGCGGTGATGGCGTTTTCCATCAGGCTGTTGTCCAGGTTCGGAAAGTGCACCTGAATGATCTTTCGCATCATCTTGGGATCCGGAAAGGCGATGTGGTGGAAGTTGCATCTGCCCAGAAAGGGATCGGACAGGTCCTTCTTGGCGTTGGAGGTGATGATGATCACGGGCCGGTGTTTCGCCCGGATCGTCTTGTCGATCTCAATGATGTCAAACTCCATCTGATCCAGGACATCCAGCATGTCGTCCTGAAAATCCGTGTCGGCCTTGTCGATCTCGTCGATCAAGAGCACGGTGCGGTCCTCGGAGGTAAAGGCCTGGCCGATCTTGCCCATCTTGATGTAATCTTCGATCCGGCTCACATCCCGGCTGGAATCGCCGAACCGGCTGTCGTTTAACCGGGTCAGGGTGTCGTACTGGTACAGGGCCTCGATCAGCTTCATGCTGGATTTCACGTTCAAAACGATCAGCGGCATCTTGAGCGATTCCGCGATGGCGTGGGCCAGCATGGTCTTTCCTGTGCCCGGCTCCCCCTTGAGCAGCAGGGGCATTTCCAGGGCCATGGAGATGTTGACGATCTTGGCCAGCTCATCGTCTAAAACATACCGGCTTGCCCCTCTGAACTGCTGTGCGCTGTTTTTCTCTGACATGTTTTTTTCCTTTTGCTTTATAAATATTTTCATAGCTGTTCGTTTCGTATCCGGTCGGACACCTTCCTGGTCAATTGAACCACCCGCCGGGCGTAATCCACGGGCAGGGAACCGGTGCCGCAGCTTGGCGTTATCAAAGACTGGGCGATGATTTTCGACCGGTCGATGCCCAGGGCCGCCACCCGGCCGACCTGTTCCTTCCACAGTTCCAGAAGGGAGTCCTCGTTCTCCCGGTCGATGGAGGCCGTATCCGCCGTCGGCACGATCCCCCAGGCCAGGACCCCGCCCCGGTTGATGAAATTTTCGATCTGCTGCGGATAGAGCATGAACTTGTCGAAAAACGAGTAGGCGTCAAAGCTCACGATATCCGCCGGCGAATCCAAAATGACGGACCACTCGGAGTTGGCGCAAACATGAACGCCGGCAAGCCCGCCCTCGGCGTGCACCGCCTCCATCACCTGCGTCAGGCAGGCCCGGACATCCGCAAGGGATATGCTGATAAACGCGGAGGAGCCGAAACCGGCAAGCCCCGGCTCATCAAAAAAAATCAAAACCGGAACCCCGTATTTTTTCAGCCGCTCCACCTGCCAGCGGGCTTTTAAGGCGATACCGGCGACCAGCGCGTCGCGCATCGGGTCATGGTAAAAAACCGCCCGGCCGTCCTGATCCACCACGCCGGTGCCTAAAGTAAACGGCCCGGTGATCTGCCCCTTGACCGCTGCGGGCAAAACGGGGAGGCGGTCCAGGTAGTTTAAAAACGCAAAAAAACCCGGGGCATCCTGGGCCGACAGGCTAAACCGGGAGTCGGCAAGCCGCTGCTTTCCATCCGCCACGGCCATGTATTCCTCAAAAAACGCGAGCATCTCCTGATGAAAGGCATCGCCTTCGGTTTCAATAAAAACCCGCTCATCCGTGCAGGTTAAGCCCGGCAGGCCCGAGAGAAACTGCCGCATCATCCCCTCAATCTTAAAACGCGGAAGCTGAATCCAGAGCGGAATGTCCGGGGTATAGGCGGCCATCAGGGAAACCGCCTCCTGATGGTCCTCAAGGGGCAGGCTTCCGATCCAGGTGCAAAGCCCTTGCGGGCAAAACCCGGTTTTTAAATCACGCTGTTTTTCCATATCCGCGGTTAATCTGCTTATTCTTGCAAAACCCGTATGTTATCTCTTCACCCCAGGGGGCGAAAAAAAAATCATGTTCTGTATTTCCGCCTATTGCCGGCCATAAGGGTCAGGAATCAAAAACCGGCCCCGGCCGCAAAAAAAATATTTCTATCCAAATTGGCCAAGGATGACAAGCTTTTTTATCACGGTTTGCCTGAGCGGGTTATGTAAACGATTGACACCGAAAACAAATTTACGTATATCTGAAACGGCTGGCGTAAGCCCAGATCAAACCCGAATCGGAATGCGGAAAGCGGGAATAACGGCTGTTTTTGGAAGCGTAAAGCGACCGCCGCATCCGCTAAAAGGAGAAGCGCATGTTTGGTATCGGAATGCCGGAACTGATTGTCATCCTGGTCATTATCCTTATTGTCTTCGGAGCGGGCAAGCTGCCTGAGATCGGAGGGGCCATAGGCAAAGGGATTCGAAACTTCAAGAAAGGGGCCTCCGGTGAGGATAAGGAGCCGGATCAGATAGAGGACAAAAAAGCCAAGGACTGACCCCCTCCCCGCGGTTGGATTTCAACCCGGGCCGGCCTTCAGCCTGAATCCGGAAATACATATTTTTTTAATTAAAAGGGAATATCGCTGCCCGAGCCCCCGGAGCCGGAGATTTCAGGCGGCGCAGACGAAGAAGACGGCCCTGAATCCTCCTCAAAAGGCGGCGTATCGTCGGCAGGCGCATATCCTCCGGACGCGTTTTTGGCGTCGAGCATCTGCATATCGCTGGCCACCACCTCGGTGGTGTAGCGGGTCACCCCGTCCTTGTCCCAGGTGCGGGTCTGAAGCTTGCCTTCAATATACACCTGCTTTCCCTTGCACAGGTATTCGCCGCAGATCTCGCCCAGCTTTCCAAACGCCACCACCCGGTGCCACTCGGTTTTTTCCTTTTTTTCGCCCGTGGCCTTGTCCTTCCAGTCCTCGTTGGTCGCCAGGGTGAAATTGGCCACGGCCCGGCCGTCCTGGGTGTAGCGGACATCCGGGTCCTTGCCGAGCCTGCCGATGAGCATCACCTTGTTTAACCCTCTCGCCATGCCTTTATTCTCCTCTTCTGTATTTTTATAAACGGCCTACCTGCCCCAGACCGGGTCATTACCGAACCGCTTCATCCACCACTCCTCCTTGGAGATGTATTTTTCAACCTCCTCGCGGGTAAAGGAAAACCGGTATTCCCGGCAGTAGTCCGTCAACACCCGGTAGGCCGCCTTGACCTTGCGCGTGTTTTCCGCGCACAGGGTTTTCTCTTGGGCGCAGACATCCGGGTGCCATTTCTTTAAAAGCGTCCGGTAGCGCACCTTGATCTCTTCCAGGGTGGCGGCCTCCGGCAGGTTCAGGACCCGCCGCGCCGCGTCGATTTCTTCGAACCGGGTTTTTTGCCCGTCAACTGACAGGCGTCCTTTACTCATGTTGATATCCCCAGCCTCGGCAGAATCCATGCCTGAAGCGCGTACCAGATTCCCACCACCAGAAGCAGAATCCCTAAATTCTCCACGCTTTTCTCCTCAATACATGTTTTTTTATGTTTAACCCAAACCGCGGGGATTGTCAAAAGAAAGAAAAAGGGGGACGCCCTTTATATTTTTACATTTAAATGACGTCCCCTTCTCATGACCGTCCCCCCTCCTTTTTTTATTGACATATTCATATACGTCAAATATACATAATTAACAAAAATGTATATTTGGTATATTTGATGAATTATTTAGAATTCACCCGAATCGATAAATTGTTTTTTGGATGCGAGGACATCGCCAAAGCCCGTGGAATCAGCCTATCCTCGGCCAAGGTGACCGCCAGCCGCTATGTCAAGCAGGGCCTGCTGCTGCGAATGAAAAAAAACATCTATGTCCGGCCTGAGGCGTGGAAAGCAGCGACTCGGGAGGAACAATTGATGCTGGCCAACCGGGGGCAGGTTCCTTCGTATATATCGCTGTTGACCGCTCTGGACTATTACGACATCACCACGCAGTTGCAAAGAAATTATATCGAATCCATTGCCGTAAAGCGCACCAAAGCGCTTCAACTCAGCGACACGGTATTTCGATACGCCAAAATCACCGGGGCGTTGTATTTCGGCTTTAAAAAGCAAAAAGGGATTTTCATTGCAACCCCTGAAAAAGCGGTTCTGGATGCGTTTTATCTGATGTCGTTCGGCCGTTACAGCCTTGATGTTTCAGCTCTGGATGCTGAAAAATTCAATAGCAATGAGCTCGTTCGCCTGAGCAAGGCGTTCCCCTTAAAAACACAAAATTTGATGAAGAAATATGGATATCTTAAAACAGCATGAAGTTTTTGAAATCGAAGCCATGGACTTATTAAACAGCGCCAAGCTGCTCGATCCGCTGGTGTTCGGAGGCGGCTCCATGCTCCGGCTTTGTCATGAATTAAACCGGTATTCCGTGGATTTGGATTTCTGGCTGATCAAACCCGTATCCCAGACGGCGTATTTCGATCAGTTACACAGCGCCTTTAAAAAACAATATGACATTACGGACGCAAAGATAAAACAACGCACGCTTTTGCTTGAGATCCGGTCCGCATCCTATCCCAGACGATTAAAAATTGAAATTCGACAGGAAAACAAAAAATGGGATTGTGAGAGCGCCATCGCCTTTTCACGGTTCAGCACCCGGCAGGTTATGTTAAAAACCCTTACCCTGGGCCAGATGATGAAAAACAAAACAGCGGCTTTTCTGGATCGCGGCGAAATCCGGGACTGTTTTGACATCGAGTTTCTGCTTCGGCGGGGAGTGGCCTTGTTTTTTGCCAATGCCGGCCAGAAAAAAAAATTTGAAAAAAGGCTCAGCCTTCTCAAGGATGCGGATTTTAAGGTGAAGCTCGGTTCCATTCTAGAACCCAAAGATCGGGCTTATTATATGGAAAACCGATTCAAATTCCTCAAAGAAAAACTTCTTTAAAAAAAGTAAAAAAAGGGGGACGCCCTTTATATTTTTACATTTAAATGACGGCCCCTTCTCCTTCGGAGTTATTCATTTGTCGAGTAGACCGGCTTCTTCAGTAAAAAACAAAATATTAA
>DYLE01000075.1 GCA_020722245.1 Desulfonema limicola | reverse complement strand
AATAAATAAGTTACTTACTGTAAAAATACCGCAAAGCGGGATAGATAGCTTTTTACGGTTCCATTTTTAATTTTTATGCTTTCCGTCGGGACCGGCCTTGGGTTTTTCTTCCTCCATGGCCGCTTTTCGGCTGAGCCGGATCTTTCCGTCTTTGACTTCAAGCACCTTCACCTTTACGATATCCCCCTCCTTGACCACATCCTTGACGTTTTTCACCCGAAAGGGGGCCAGCTCCGAGATATGCACCAGGCCGTCGGTCTTGGGTTTTATCTGAACAAAGGCGCCGAAATCCGTGATTTTGACCACGGTTCCCTCATAGGTCTTGCCGACCTCCGGATCCATACCGATATCCCGAATGATCTGGGCGGCCCGGTCCCCTTCCTCTTTGGAGAAGGAGGCGATTTTCACCAGCCCGCTGTCGTCGATCTCGATCTGGGTGTTGGTTTCGCTCTGAATGGAACGGATCATTTTACCGCCGGGTCCGATGATCTCGCCGATCCGCTCCGGGTTGATGTTGATCTTGTATACCACCGGCGCATAGGGGGAAATCTCCTTTCTTGGAGCGCTGATGGTTTCCTTCATTTTTTCTAAAATATGCAGCCGGCCGGCCTTGGCCTGGGCAAGCGCCTTTTCAAGGATATCCCGGGAAAGCTCGTGGATTTTAATGTCCATCTGAAGGGCGGTGATTCCGTTTGCGGTTCCGGCGACCTTGAAATCCATGTCCCCGGAATGGTCCTCGTCCCCGAGAATATCCGAAAGGATCACGGTTTTTTCCCCGTCCGTGACCAGCCCCATGGCGATGCCGGAAACCGGTTCCTTGATCGGAACCCCGCCGTCCATCAGGGCCAGGGATGAGGCGCAGACGGTCCCCATGGAGGAGGACCCGTTCGACTCCAGGACCTCGGATACGATGCGAATGGTGTAATCAAACGCCTCCTTGGGCGGCAGCACCTTTTCAATCGCCCGTTTGGCCAGGGTGCCGTGACCGATGTCCCGACGGCTCGGGCCGCTCAGGCGCTTGACCTCCCCGACGCTGTAAGGGGGAAAGTTGTAATGAAGCATAAACGGCTCGGTTTCATCCCCGCTCAGGGTCTCGATCCGCTGTTCATCCCGATCCGAGCCCAGGGTCATGGCCGCCAGCACCTGGGTTTCCCCCCGGGTGAACAGGGAGCTGCCGTGCACCCGGGGAAGCAGTCCGGTTTCGCAGGTGATGGGACGGATTTCATCAAAGGCGCGGTTGTCGATGCGCCGGCCCTGGTTCAGGATCATGTCCCGGCAGATGTCCCTTTCCATGTCGGAAAGCATCTCAAGGACCTCTTTTTTGCGGTCCGTATATCCTTCCCCCAGGGTTTCCATGACGCTTTTTCCGATATCGGCAAGCGCCTGCCTGCGTTTGAGCTTTTCAGAAATGGTCAGCGCCTTTGCGATTTTTTCTCTTGCCTCGGTCTCCAGCCGGGCGGCCAGTTCAGCGTCTTTTTCCTTGAGCGCAACCGGCCTTTTCGGAACCCCGACGCTTCCTGCCAGCTTTTCCTGAATATCGATGATCGGCTGAAGCTGCCGGTGCCCGTAGTAAATCGCTTCCAGCATCTCGGATTCGCTGATCATGTTGGCGCTCCCCTCGACCATGACGATTCCGGTCCTGGACCCGGCGACAATCAGGTCGATGTCCGAGGACTTGCGCTGTTCTATGGTGGGATTGACGATCAGCTTGCCGTCGATACGGCCCACCCGGACGCACGCCACCGGCCCGGCAAACGGAATGTCCGATATCATCAAAGCCGCCGACGCGCCGTTCAGCGCCAGGATATCCGGGCCGTTGACCTTATCCATGGACAACACCGTGGCGATCACCTGGGTTTCACAGCTGTAGTTTTTGGGAAACAGCGGCCGAATAGGCCGATCAGTGAGCCGGGCGGTTAGGGTCTCCTTTTCGCTGGGCCTGCCGATCTCCCGCCGGAAATAATTCCCGGGGATTCGGCCGGCCGCATAAATTTTTTCCTGGTATTCCACCGACAGCGGCAAAAAATCACGATCGGGTTTTTCCTCTTTTTCAGAAACCACCGATACGAGAAGGATGGTTTCCCCATACTGAACCACAACTGATCCGGAGGCCTGCCGGGCAACCTTGCCGGTCTGAATGCTTAAGGTTTCTGCACCGATTTTTGTCTTAAAAGAAATTTCCATTTTGTCTCCTGATTGCAGGCCATTCCTTTTTCAATGAAAGACCCGAAGCGGATTACCGCCTGAGGCCGAGCTCCTTGATGATGGAGCGATACCTGCGGACATCCTTGTTTTTAACATAGTTTAAAAGCCTTCTGCGCCTGCCTACCATCAGCAGCAGGCCCCGCCGGGAGTGGTGATCCTTTGCATGGATCTTCAGATGCTCCGTCAGATGGGAAATCCGGTTGCTTAACAAGGCGATCTGAACCTCGGGGGATCCCGTGTCTGTTTCGTGGAGCTTAAACCGCTCGATGGTCTCCCTTTTGCTTGATTCTGGGGTATTCACAACTTCCTCCTTTGGTTATCAATGACCCTCCTGGTCTGGTTTATGCTTATTTTATTATGAATTGTGAAAAACACAACAATAATTATACCGCCCCTCATGCCCTATGGGGCTCACCACCGCAAGAAGCCGGTTACCTGCGTCCGTGATCTTGATATAACCGGCCGGACCCGTTAGGGTATGTGCCGGTATATCCGCCTCTGTCAGCGGTCTTCCATGCCTTATCTTTTCCTTAAGCTCAGGGCCGGCGACATGCGTCGCCATGCCGGAAAGCGCATCCGCCATGGGAATCAGCCTGTCCTTTAAGGACTCCAGCGACGCAACGGAAACCGTCTCCTCCAGGGAATGGGCCTCACGGACATGGAACAGTCCGGTTTCGATCCGGTGCAACCGTTTTAAATGTCCGCCGCACCCCAGGGCCTTTCCGATATCGGCGCACAGGCTGCGGACATAGGTGCCTGCACCGCATTCGACCTCAAAACGGATTTCCGGAAGGCGTATCTCATCAATCCGAAGAGAGGCAACCAAAACCCTTCGCGGGGGCTTGATCACCGGTTTTCCCCGCCGCGCGTATTGATACAGCGGCACCCCTTGATGCTTCAAGGCCGAATAGGCCGGAGGGACCTGCTCGATTTCACCTTCAAACCGCTTAAAAACCGAGTGGATATCCGCTTCACGGATATGATCCGTCCGGCTTGTTCGAAGGACGTTGCCGGTGGCGTCCTGGGTGTCTGTTTCAACCCCGAGCACGAGCAGGGCCTCATATTTCTTCCGGCTGTGGAGAAAAAACCTTGAAAGCCGGGTGGCCTGGTTGACCGTACACACCATCAACCCGGTCGCAAAGGGGTCAAGGGTTCCGGTATGCCCCGCCTTGTGGATGCCGGAAATTTTTTTAATCCGGTTGACCACGCCGGCTGAGGTGATGCCCTCCGGCTTGTCAATCAGCAGTACGCCGCTTTTTTCCTGGGCGGCGTCAGGCGGCGTTGAAAGGGTATCAATAACTATTTCAACACCCTATTATAATCTTTTGGCGATCCCAAGGATCATCGATTTCAGCTCCGGCAAAGACGCCACAATATCAAACCCGGCGGCATTGGCATGACCGCCGCCGCCGAATGCCGTGGCGATCATGGCGGCGTTCACCTCCCCCTCGGACCGCAGGCTGACATGAAACTCACTTTTTTTACTTCCATTTTGGCTCTTGCGCTCATACAACAGCACCGCCAGCTTGACGTTCTCGATCTGCTTGGCGTAGTTGATCAGGCCCGTGACATCCTCGACGGGGGTGTTTGACCTTTTCAGCATATCCTGGGTCAGGGTCATGATCGATATCCTGCCGTTTTCAGACACCTCGATGGAATCCAGCAGCATGTTGAGCAGCTTGATGCGGTTTAAGGAGATGGTTTCATACACATGATGCGCCACCTTGTGAGGGTCGGCCCCGCATTCGACCATTTCATGGGAGATGACAAACGCCTCCGCCGTGGTGTTGGAGAACGTGAAAGACCCGGTGTCCGCCATGATTCCGGTGTAAATCGCATAGGCGATTCCGGAATCGATGGGAACCTCCATTTCCTTGATGATCCGGTACACGATTTCCGCGCTGGAAGACGCCAGAGGGTCAATCAGGGAAAGGGTGCCGAACCGGTTGTTGGTGGCATGGTGATCCACATTGATCACCAGCGGAATCTTTAAAATCGCCCGGGCTGCCTCGCCGACCCGATCCAGATCCGAACAGTCCAGAATAACCGCCGTGTCATAGCTGCGGATATCCCCGGGATCATTGGTGACGGTATGGGCGGAGGGGAGAAACTGATAAATCGCCGGAACAACGCTCTCGTTGTACATCTTGACCTTTTTTTTCAAGGTTTCAAGGGCAAGCCCCATGCCGAGCAAAGAACCCAACGCGTCTCCATCCGGATGTTTATGGGAGGCGACAAACACCTTACGGCTCTTCTTCAGTTGGGCTACTATCTTTTGCATCATTATCCTGAATTTCCTTTAATACGGAATCGATATGAAATCCATAGTCGATGGACTCATCATAGTAAAATTGAAACTCAGGCATATACCTCAGATTAAGCTGCTGTGCAAGGGTATATTTGATATACCCCTTTGCTTTTTTAAATCCGGCCGCCACCTCGGTTTTGTTTGTCGTGGGGTCGCCCGTGACAAAGAAAACCCGCGCGATTTTCAAATCCGAGGTCATTTTTACGCCGGTAATGCTTGCGGACGCCAGCCGGGGGTCCTGAATCGATTTTTTAAGCAGGGCCGACAGGGTTTCCTGAATCAGTGCGCCGACCCTTTCGGAACGGGCGTAGGATCTCATGTGTTGACAATCTCCATCTGGGTGTCGATGATCTCCACCGGCTGATCCCTTTCAATAAATTCAATCAGGTGATCGATTCGGGAATTCATGACCCGCCGGTCGTTTCCCGTCATGGCAAACCCGATCTGCGCCCGCTGGTGCACATCGTTGAACCCGACTTCCGAAATGGATGCATTAAACCTGTTTTTTGAACGGCTGAGGATGGATTGAACCACCTTGCGTTTTTCCTTCAAGGAATGCGCGCCGGATATCCTGAGCGTGATTGTTCCAAAACCGAGGACCATCGCTGGGGCTGGCTCCAGTCATGCGGTTAACCTTGAGACCCCTTATGGAGATTGCGGTTTGATCTCCTCCAGGTAATAGGATTCGATGATGTCGCCGACCTTGATGTCGTTGTAGTTTTCAATATTGATGCCGCACTCGTAGCTCTGGGTCACCTCCCGGGCGTCGTCCTTAAACCGCTTCAGGGAGGCGATCTTTCCGTCGTAGCTGACGATGCCCTCCCGAATAACGCGAATCGGCATATTCCGCTGAATTTTACCGCTGATCACATAGCATCCGGCGATGGCGCCCACATGGGGGACCATAAACACCTGGCGGACCTCGGCCTGGCCCAGCACCTGCTCCCGGTATGTGGATTCCATCATGCCGAGCATGGCGTCCTGAATATCCTTGATCGCCTTATAGATGACATCGTAATACCGGATGTCCACGTTCGCCTCCTCGGCAAGGCTCGCCACCTTTGCGCTGGGGCGGACATAAAAACCGAGGATGATGGCGTTTGACACGGCGGCCAAAGATACGTCGGATTCGTGAATGGGGCCCACCGCCGAATGGATCACGTTGATTTTGACCTCTTTGGATGACAGCTTGATCAGGGAATCCTTGAGCGCCTCGATGGAACCCTGCACGTCGGCCTTGATGATCAGGTTTAAGTCCTTCACCTTGCCTTCCTGCATCTGTTCATACAGCTTTTCCAGGCTGAGCCGGCTGACGTTGGAAAGGATCTGGGCGCGCTGCTTCTGCATGCGGTACTGGCTGATCTGTTTGGCGTCCTTTTCATCGGCGAGCATGATCAACTCGTCCCCGGCCAGGGGGACCCCGGAAAGGCCCACAATCTCCACCGGAATGGCGGGGCCGGCGGTTTTCACCTGCTCCCCCCTGTCGTTGAACATGATGCGCACCTTTCCGAAATGCATGCCGCAGACCACCGGCGCGCCGATGCGAAGGGTGCCTTCCTGGATTAAAACGGTGGCCACCGGCCCCCTTCCCTTGTCCATCTTGGACTCAATAATACGCCCCCGGGCCGGCTTGTCCGGGTTGGCCTTCAGCTCCAGGACCTCGGCCTGAAGCAGGATCATTTCCAGAAGCGCGTCGATGCCGACCTGTTGTTTGGCCGATACCTCCACGAAAATGGTGTTGCCTCCCCACTCTTCCGGAACCAGCCCTTTGTCGGCAAGCTCGCGCTTGACCCGTTCCGGGTTGGCGCCTTCCTTGTCGATTTTGTTGATCGCCACCACGATGGGCACCCCTGCGGCCTTGGCGTGATCAATGGCCTCGATGGTTTGCGGCATGACCCCGTCATCCGCCGCCACGACCAGAACCACGATATCGGTCACCTGGGCGCCCCGGGAACGCATGGCGGTAAACGCCTCATGCCCCGGAGTGTCCAGAAAAACAATATCCCCCTTTTCCTGCTGCACGTGGTAGGCCCCGATATGCTGGGTGATCCCCCCCACCTCCAGTTCGGTCACCTTGGTGCGGCGGATCACATCCAGAAGGGAGGTCTTTCCGTGATCCACATGCCCCATGATGGTCACCACGGGCGGCCGGAAAACCAGCTGGGAAGGATCATCGGCTTCGATTTTGATCATCTCGGTTTCTTCAAAGGCGGCCTTTTCCACCTCAAAATTAAACTCCGAGGCAATGATGCTTGCGGTATCGAAATCGATGGTCTGATTCACCGTCAGCATCATGCCCATTTCCATCAGCTTGGCGATGATTTCATTGGCCTTGATTCCCATGCGTTTGGCGAGATCGGCAAGCATGATGGTGTCGTCCACTCGAATCCGCCGCTTGATCGCCTTGGGCATGGTGATCTGGGTTTTTTGCGGCAGCGCCGCCGGAGCGGATTTCGCTTTTTTCCGGCCCCCCCGGCCCCGGCCGTAGGTGCGATCATACAGCGCCTCCCCTTCGATGACCTCCTTGCGTCGCAAAGCCACTTTAATCTTGTTGATCCTTCGACCCTTTTCCAGTTCCAGGGGCTTCTTTTTTTTGGCCTTTTTCTTGTCGATCTCCTCTTCTTCGGTTATAGCCGGAAAATGTTTTTCCTTCTTGGGGGGCGCCAGGACCTCCACCCCGGTTTCGCTGGGCCCGGTTATTTTTTCGGGCTCTTTCGCCTCGGGTGCAGGCTTCTCGGGCAGGCTGATGATTTTTGCCGGCAGGGCTTTTTTGGCTTTAGGCTTCGGTTTTGCCTTTACCGGCTTTTTTTCCTCCTCTTTTTCGATGACCGGGGTTTCCTTTGTCAGGTCGGTCTCGGGCAAAGCAGGGGGCGGCTCAACCCTTTCCTCTGTTACGATTTCTACAGGTTTTTCCTCTACAGCTTCGACGGGTTCCGGTTCCTTCTCCTTCTGCTCAACCGGCGCCGCCTCCTGGGCCTCAGGGAGGAGAGCCTCCTCCGGTTCCTTTGCTGCAATCGCCTCAGCATCCGCCACCGGTCCGGGTTGCTCCGGTTCGGTCGGGACAACCCGCTTTCGGCGCCGGATCACATTCGGCTTAATGCGCTTGTCCTCGACGACCTCCTCCTTTTTGCCGTAAAGCTCCTTTTTGATGCGGCTCACCACCGCATCCTCCAGGGAGGACATGTGGTTTTTCACCTCAATATTCATCGCCAGCATTTTATTGAGGAGATCCTTGTTCTCCATATTGAGTTCTCTGGCGAGCTCATACACCCTGAGTTTTGCCATCCATCCCCCTTGCTTTTCCAGGAAATCTCGAATGGTTGATCATCTTGCAAAATGCCGCCGGAATCCTTATTAACCCCGGCCTTGAAATTTCGATGGTTGGATTTTGTTTCATCCTGTCGGCCTTGTTTTTTTTACTCGCCCGAAATCTCCTCAGGCGGCATTTTCATTTCCCCCAACGGCTCCTCCTCTTCATTTGTCTGGGAGGGTTGCGCCTGCTTTTCCGCGGCCGCTTTGGCTGCCGCCGTCGCGTGTTCAATGAGCCTTCCGGCCTCCTCTTTCGGAATCTTAAGCGCCTCGCTCAACTCTTCCACTGAAACCTTTGCCAGGTCCTCTATGGAGAAAAATCCGCTCTTTACCAGGGAATCGGCCAGAGGCTTGCTCATGCCGGGCAGGCTCATCAAGGAATCATACCCCCGCTGGATATTTTCATTATAACGGGTTTCGCTTTCCACATCAAGATGCCATCCGCACAGCTTCGAGGCCAGGCGTACATTCTGCCCATTCTTACCGATGGCGATCGAAAGGAAGCTATCCGGAACAACCACCTCCATGGAATGGTTGACCTCATCGATAATCACCCGTGAGATTTCAGCCGGCGCCAGGGCATTGCAAACAAACTTGGCCGGATCCGCGTGCCAGGGGATGATGTCGATCTTTTCGCCCCTGAGTTCCTGAACCACGCTTTGCACGCGGCTTCCCTTCACCCCGACACAGGCGCCCACCGGATCGATATCCGGGTCGCTTGAACGGACCGCGATCTTTCCCCTGTAGCCGGGCTCGCGAACCGCGCCGACGATGGTGACGATACCCTCGTTGATCTCCGGCACCTCGGTTTTAAACAGATGCACCAAAAATTCAGGATGGGTTCGAGACAGCAGGATCTGGGGCCCGGTGGGCTCATCATGCACCTTCATGATATAGGCCCGAATCCTGTCGCGTATGCGGTATACCTCTCCGGGGATCTGTTCCCGTCGCGGCAGGACCGCCTCGGCATGGCCCAGGTTGACGAGGATTTCGTTCCGGGTGACCCGCTGAACGATTCCGTTGATGATCTCCCCTTCGCGGTCGATGAAATTTTGGTATACCGCATTTCTTTCTGCAAGCTTCAGTTTTTGAATGATCACCTGTTTGGCGGACTGGGCCGCGATCCTTCCAAAGGTGGTGGTGTCCATCTTCGTGCCCAGGCTGTCGCCGACCTCGCATTCAGGGTCCAGCTTTCGCCCCTCCTCCAGGGTGATCTGGAATTCCGGTTCGGTGACTTTTTCGACCACCTCCTTGAACTGAAAGACTTCAAACTCGCCGGCCTCCTCGCTGTATTGAATCTCAATGTCGATCTTATTGCCGAATTTCTTTTTTGCCGCGGAACGCAGGGCCTCCTCCAGTGCCTTGACCAGCACCCCGAAGCCAATCCCTTTATCCCGGCTTACCTGTTCAATCACCCGTTTTATATCGGTTATTAGCATTTCTAATCTCCATTCGAATGGACGAGCCGTGCTCTTTTGATCTCCTGAAGGGGGATGACGACGGTTTTGGTCGCGGTGATCAGGGTGATATGGCCGTCTGCAATTTTAGACAAGACCCCCTTAAAATTTTTCTGGCCGTCAATGGACAAGGCGGTTTTAATCCTTGCGGTCTTTCCGGTAAACCTTTCAAAATCAGACAGCCGGGACAGCGGCCGTTCCGGACCCGGAGATGAAACCTCCAGGGTGTAGGAGGCTTCCCCCTCCAGCTTGATGTCCAGCAGGTCACCCAGCTGGCGGCTGATGGTTGTGCAATCGTCTAATGTAATGCCTCCCGGCCGGTCGATATAAATTCGAAGCACGCGGCCGGAAGGCTCCCGCTGGTACTCGACATGGATCAGTTCCACTCCTTCAGCGGTGCAGATCGGCTCAGCCAGGCGCCATGCCAGGGAGAGGACATCCTTCTGGGCAAGGGCGCGCCGGCCCATACGGGCGTTCTTTTCCAAAGCCCCTTTTGATGCATGGGCATGCCCTTCATTTTTTTTGGCCGATTCTTTCAAGGCCGCTTACTCCCGATTTTTAAAAAACAAAAACGGGCAATCCTGCCCGTTTTCACCGAACCCCTCCAATTTTCATCCCGCGTCACATCATATCCGACCCGCTCCGCATTCGCTCCGACCCGGTGTTCAAGATATGATTGGAGCGGGCAACGAGACTCGAACTCGCGACACCAAGCTTGGGAAGCTTGTACTCTACCAGCTGAGCTATGCCCGCATCCACAGCCGCATCAAACTAAATCAAAAAAAAAGGCATGTCAATATTAAAATGTGTCCCAAAATCCGCGATTGATTTTACGCGGGGTGGTTTTTCCGGATCGTGAGGGCT
>DYLE01000074.1:4487-10159 GCA_020722245.1 Desulfonema limicola | reverse complement strand
ACCATGGCCGCTCCTGATATTTTTGGAATGCCAAAAAGTGACATTTTCACATTGCAAGACAGGTGACATTTTCACATTGCGGTAACAGAAGGAAAACAGAAGAAGGTTGCGGATGGAGTCGCTTCTACCAATGGCCTTCAACGTCCGCCTCTTCGGCAAAGCGAAGCTTCCCCTCTTTAAAGGAGGTCACAGCCTCTCTGACCGTGCCGAAGGCGCCGACGGCCACCTTGACATTCGCGGACTTTAAGGTCTTAAACGCATTGGGGCCGCAGGACCCGGTGAGCAGCACCTCCGCCCCCTTGTCGATGATCAGGCTGGCGGCCCCAATGCCGGCGCCTTTCATGGCGTTTAAGTTCTCTTCGTTGTTTATGGCCTCAAAGGCAAAGCTGTCCGGGTCCACAATCAATATATAGGCTGCCCGGCCGAACCGGGGATCGACCTGGGCGTCCAGGTCCGCGCCTCTTGATGTAACGGCGATCTTCATGGTTGCATCATCCTTTCTTTAGCACCGAAGGGCTGAAATGTGAAGGTTTGCGCTCTATGTATGGGCTCTGCCGCCTCCGCAAACCTCATTTTCGGTAATCAGCGGAAGCCTCCCGGCGATCAGGTCTTCCACCACCGGTTTGATCTCGGACCGCGTACTGTCATGATACACCTCGATGCCGGCCTGCCTGAATCCCATCAAGGGGCGCATGCCGATGCCGCCCACAATCAGAACATTCACCCCGTACCGGGCCAGAAGGTTCACGGGCACCATGCACCCGCCCTGAACATGCTCCTCGTTGGGAATCGTGCTGACCTTTTTTATTTCCCCCTTTTCCACATCAATCAGGGTAAATACGTCGCAGTGGCCGAAATGTCCGGCCCTTCGGCCTTCAAGCCCTCCCTGTCCCAGCGATGGGACGGCGATTCTTGCTTTTTCCATAAAATAAAATCCCCCTTCATTTTTTTATGACGATAATCTAAATACTCTATCGGGCATTGTCAAGCTGCCGGGAAACCGCCTTCCATATTTGAGTGACGGCCTCCACCGGCTTTGAGCCATTTCCATATTCAATGATGTTTTTCCCCTGAATCATGGATTTCGTAAACACCGGATCAAAAGGAATACGGCCCACAAACAAAATACCCTGCTGTTCTGCAATCTTCTCGATGGCGGTTGTCTGATCCGGGTTTAAGTCATACTTGTTGACGCAGACCATGGCCGGAATATTGAAATGCGCGGCCAGCTGGGCCACCCGCTCCATATCGTGCACCCCGGAGACCGTGGGTTCGGTCACGATGAGCACCCCGGTCGCCCCGCCGATGGAGGCGATCACCGGGCACCCGATACCGGGCGGGCCGTCGGTGATGATCAGGTCCAGGTTCTGTTCCTGGGCAAGCTTTTTGGCCTGCTGCCGGATCAGGGTCACGAGTTTGCCGGAGTTTTCCTCGGCAATCCCCAGCCGGGCGTGCACCATGGGCCCGTACCGGGTATCCGAAACAAACCACTGCCCGCACACCTGGGCCGGAAAATCAATGGCCTGTTCCGGGCAGAAATCCACGCAAACCCCGCATCCCTCGCACGCGATGGCATCCACTATAAAATCCTTCGAAATGGCCGAAAACCGGCACATCTCCCGGCAAAGCCCGCACCGGGTGCATTTGTCCGGATTGATCTCTGCAATTCCGCCGCCGATAAAATCCGTGCGCGTTTTAATCTCGGGAGCCATGAGCAGATGCAGGTCCGCGGCATCCACGTCCGCATCGCAAAGCACCCTGTTTTCAGCCAGAGCGGCAAACGCAGCGGTCAGGCTGGTCTTGCCGGTCCCGCCCTTTCCGCTGATGACAACCAGTTCCTTCATCGTAAGCCTCCTTTTCAGACCGCCAGGGATTTGATCTGATCATGCAGTTTGACAAAACGCGCCTTCCACTCGGGAAGCACCTCCACCGCAAGCTTTCCCTGGGAATAGGCCTCGGCAATGCGGCGGTCAAAGGGAATCTCCATCAGGATCGGCAGGTTTTCCGCCTTTGCGTAATCCTTTACGCCGTCGTCTCCGATGTCCGCGCGGTTGATCACAAGCCCGGCAGGGATATTGAGCACCTTGACCGCCTCCACCGCCAGCTTCAGGTCGTGCAGCCCAAACGGGGTGGGCTCCGTGACCATCAGCACAAAGTTTGTGTTCTTCATGGCGGCGATCACCGGGCATGAGGTGCCGGGCGGCGCGTCGATGACGACAAACTTGTCGGGTTCGGCGCATGCCCGGACCTGTTTGATCAGGGGCGGGGACATGGCCTCGCCCACCTTGAGCCGACCGTGCACAAAGCCGATGCCGTTTTTGCGCCCCTTTTCAATCACCCCCAGCTCGCGGCCGGTTTCGGAGATGGCCTTTTCCGGGCAGACCGCCATGCAGCCGCCGCAGCTGTGACAAAGCTCCGGAAAGACCAGCACGGTCTCTCCGGCCACTGCGATGGCGTTGAACCGGCAGATTTGAGCGCATTTTCTGCAATAGGTGCATTTGTCCAGATCGATCTCGGGAACAGGGGCGTACCTTGTCTCCACGGAATCGATATCGGGATGGATAAACAGATGGGCGTTGGGCTCCTCCACATCGCAGTCCAGAAGCTGGGCCCCTTCGCCGATGGAAACAACCAGGTTGGTGGCCACGGTTGTTTTTCCAGTCCCCCCTTTTCCGCTGGCAACACTGATAATCATAAAATCAATCCCCTTTGCTAAAAGTCCGACGATACCGGGCAGGATCCTTCGCCCGGCCTCTATTTTTATTTCTGAGCTTATGCGCGAAAATATAAACCCGAGGCTGTTCTGTCAAGGGATTTTCTTAAGGCGCATAGCCTGCGGTCATCCGCAGGGCTACCCGCTGCTCCCGATTGTAATTTTGCGAAGATGCCTACAAAGATCAGCCGCCTGGCTTGCGCCGGGGTTTTTCGGAAGCTGCACCAGGCCGAGTCCCTCGCCGGCTTCATGAAACTCTTTCTTGGAAAGCGCGCTGACCACCGCGCAGTTGATCATGGGGTTTACGGATATCAGCTTGGCGGCAAACTCAAGACCCGTCATGTCCTCAAGGGTTTCGTCCGCCACGGCAAGATCAACCGGTGCGCTGGAAAGCATGGCCAGTGCGGTTTGCCCGTTCTCGGCCCAGGCCAGTTCCGCATCGCTTTCTTTTTCAAGCCCGGCCGCGAAATCTGACCATGCGGCTTTTTGCGGGGTGATGAGAAGAAATCTGAACATCCTGCGATCCTTCTTAAAAAAATGGTGTTTATTCACACCCGTTCTTTTGGGTTAAGGAAAGATAATAACGCACAAACCGCATCCGTCAAGGTGTTTTAACGGTTTTATAGAGTTCGCAGGGGATCGGGTTCCTTAAGCGAATCTGTTTTAAGCTGATGGATACGTCGTAGGCGATCACCTCAAGGCCTTTCTTTTCAGCCTTTCGCAACGCCTTTGCGTAATCCGGGTCGATACGATCCGCGGGCGCAAATACCTTCGCATCCATGCGCTGGATTAAAAAAAAGAGGACGCATCGATGCCCCTCCGCCATAAGACGCTGCAATTCCATTATGTGCTTTCGGCCGCGGGTGGTCACCGCGTCCGGAAACATCGCGGTCCCATTTAAAACCAGGCTGCAGTTTTTGATTTCCACGTAACACCGGCCCAGACCGGGGCTCGAGAGCAGAAGATCGATGCGCGAATGCCGGCCCACCCGGACCTCGGGTTGAATATCCGAATACCCGGAAAGGGCGGGGATCAGGCCGGCTCGAATCGAATGGTGCACCAGGCGGTTTGAGTTCAGGGTGTTGACGCCGACCCGGGAGCCGGGCATGTCGATGATCTCCCAGGTGTATTTAAGTTTTCGTTTCGGGGTATCATGGTATGAGAGGTATACCGGTCTGCCGGGCTCCGAGCACCCAAGCATCCGGCCGGAGTTGGGGCAGTGGGCCGTCACCATCTCGCCGGTGTCGAGTTTCACATCCGCCAAAAAACGTTTGTACCGCCTGATCAGCCTTCCGCGGGCAAGCTCGGGCAGCGCCAGGGCGCCTGAAAATAAGGATGCCATGCTAGGCCGTTCGCTTATGAAACCTTAAGGTGGCCAGAATAAAGATGCCGGCGCCCATGCCCAGCAGGGAGAAAAGCTCGCCCCAGAGCACGGAAAGGCCCGCGCCCTTCAAAAACAGCTCCCTTAAAATCTCGATGAAATACCGCAGCGGGTTGCCGTAGGTGATGACCTGAACCCAGCCCGGCATGTTTTCGATGGGGTAAAAAAAGCCGCTCAGCAGAATGAAGGTGACCAGAAAAAACCAGGACATGAAAAGCGCCTGCTGCTGGGTGTCCACCAGGGTGGAGATGAAAATCCCCAGCCCCAGGCTGGTCAGGATGTAGGTGGCGGACAGCATGGCCAGCAGGGGAATGCTTCCGACGATGGGCACCTTAAACCAGAGCACCCCGAAGGTCATGGCGATGGCCATCTCCAGCAACCCGAGCAGGGCGAAGGGAATCGTCTTTCCCGCGATGACCTGGGCCGAGGTAAGCGGCGTGACCATGAGCTGCGCCAGGGTGCCGATCTCCTTTTCCTTGACGATGCTCAGGCTGGTCAGCAGCATGGTGATGATGGTCAGCAGGATGGAAATGATGCCCGGAATCATGTAGTAAACGCTTTTGAGCTCCGGGTTGTACCAGACCCGGCTGACCGGTTGGATGAACTGAATCGAACGCGCAAACGCCGGGGTGCGGATCAGCCGCTTTTCAAGAACGTCCTGCATGAACTCCAGCAGGATGCGGTTGCAGTATCCCAGGGCCACGGCGCCGGTGTTGGAGTTCTGCCCGTCTATCAGGATCTGGATTTCGGGTTTTGCGTTGTTTACGAGGTCCCGTTCAAAATCCATAGGGATAACCAGGGCCACCACCGCCTCTCCGCGAAACAGGTGCGGCTCGACGGCGTTCGGCTTGCAAGGCGCGCCCCTAACCGTCAAATACTCGTTGTGCGAGAACCGTTCGATAAGCTCCCGGCTGGTGGATGAACCGTCAAAATCGCAGATGAGGATATCCAGGTTCTTGATGTCGGTGGTGATGGCATACCCCAGCACCACCAGCTGGATCAGGGGAACCACGAAGATCACCCTGAGCATGTTGGCGTCCCGCATGACCTGACGAAGTTCCTTGATGACGAGGTACCAGATTTTATTCATAAACCTAAAATTAGAGTGATTAAAGTGACTAGAGTGACTAAAGTGACAAGTGACTAAAGTTATAAGTGAGCTAAAGTTTTGGCGGCATTGTCCATTTTATGTCTTTTTTCCGATTGACCCGAACAGCGCAAGCAATTCAGCGCATTCCTCATATTCCGTTTTAAGCTTTTCTTTGGACAACCAATGGGTCGCCATAATTACATCAAGCCAGTACTTTGTTTCGTTTGCCTCACTTTCGCAGATTTTGATCTTACTTTTAAAATCAGCCCGGCTTCTGGCCCTGTTGGCTTCTCGATAATTCGCACCAATGGAGGTGCCGGATTTGGTAATCTGGTTTCTGATCACCCTGGCCTCAGGGGTATTTGGTAAAACTGAAGATAAACGGATAATACGGATTGCAAAATCCGTCGTGCGTTGCTCCAGTATCTTTGAAAATTCCTTGTTATCCAAAACTCCAGTCACTCCTCACTTTAGTCACTCGTAACTTT
>DYLE01000074.1:0-4387 GCA_020722245.1 Desulfonema limicola | reverse complement strand
ACTTTAGTCACTCGTAACTTTCTTACAATTTCAGCTTAAACCGCTTCACCGCCACGGCGATGAAAAAAACCCCGATGCCGCTCATGGCCGCCACCACCGGCCAAAGCTCGGCCAGACCGTTTCCCTTGAGCATGATGCCGCGAATGATGATCAGAAAATAGGTCGCCGGAACGACCTTGGAGATCCATTGAAGCGGCTGCGGCATGGACGCGATGGGAAACACAAACCCGGAAAGCATCACCGACGGCAGCAGGGTGGCCACCAGGGAGAGCATCATGGCGACCTGCTGGGTGGCGACCACGGTGGAGATGAGCAGTCCGATGGCCAGGGCGGTGAAGATGTAAACCACGCAAAACAAAAGCAGCCAGGACCAGGCCCCCCGCATGGGCACCTCAAACCAGACATGCCCGAAAATCATGATAAACACGGCGATGCCGAATCCCAGCACCAGGTAAGGGATGGCCTTGCCCAGCACCACCTCGTAGGGCCGGATCGGGGTGACCAGGATCTGCTCCATGGTGCCGGCCTCCTTTTCCCGGGCGATGGTCACCGAGGTAAGCAGGGCGCCGATCATGATCAGCAGCAGGGCCACGATCCCGGGCACGATAAAATGCGCGGATTCCATGTCCGGGTTGTAGAGCATGCGGGCCTTGATGCGGATCGGGGGCTCCTGGCCGGCGGAGGAGATTTCCAGTGACCGGCCCATAAACAACCCCTCGAGGTAGTTCTGCACCAGGGTGGCGCTGTTGGCGTCGGTTCCGTCGGCGATCACCCCGAGGGGGGTCACGGCCGAACGCTCAAGCGCCCGCTCAAAATCCGTATCAAAAATCACCACGGCCCGGACAAGCCGCTTTTTAAAAAGCTTTTCGGTCCGGCCGGGGTTGTCATACCGGACCACCACATCAAAATAGGGCGAGGCCTTGAGGGCCTCGATCATGTCGCGGCTGGCCGGCGTCCGGCTCAGGTCGCAGATTCCCAGGCGGATATGCTTTAAATCCATGTTGATGGCGTAGCCGAAAATAAACATCATAAGCAGCGGCATCAAAAAAAGGATCAGCAACGACCGGGGGTCCCTGCGGATATGGATGAACTCCTTGCGCATGAGGGGAAGGATGCGTGTGGAAATCATCACCGGTCCACCAGATGGATAAAGATATCCTCAATGGAGGTCATGCGATACTTCTTCTTGATGGCCGGCGGGGAATCCACCTCCGCGATCCGGCCCTTGTACATGATGGAAAGCCGGTGGCAGTACTCGGCCTCCTCCATGTAGTGGGTGGTCACAAAAACCGTTGTTCCGTCCGCCGCAAGGGCAGAGATCAGGTCCCAGAAATAGCGCCGGGCAATGGGGTCCACGCCGCCGGTGGGTTCATCCAGAAACAATATGGGCGGCCTGTGCAGGATGGCGCAGGCCAGGGCCAGCCGCTGTTTGAATCCCAGCGGAAGCGAGGCGGTCATGCGGTCCGCGATGGCGGACAGGAGCAGGGCACTGTCCAGCTCTGCGATCCGGCCCGCGACCTGATCGCGGTTTAATCCGTAAACCCCTCCGAAAAACGCCAGGTTTTCACCGGCCGTCAGATCATCATACAGGGAAAACCGCTGGGACATGTAGCCGATGCGGGGCTTGATCTTCTCCTGCTCGCGGTTGATGTCATACCCGCCCACCCTGCCGGAGCCGGAACTGGGCTTGAGAAGCCCGATGAGCATGCGGATGGTGGTGGTTTTACCCGCGCCGTTGGCGCCTAAAAATCCGAAGATCTCCCCCTGGCGCACGTCAAAGGAGATGTTGTCCACGGCCACAAAATCGCCGAACCGCCGGGTCAGCCCCCGGACCGTGACCGCATAGGGCAAGGCCGCCGCATTTCCCAAGGCCGCGGGATTTTCAGCCGATCGCCCCATGCGCCTCCTCCTTTCCCGCCACCAGGGCGATAAAGGTATCCTCCAGACCCGGCCCCACCTCGTCAACCGCATCAATTGCGATTCCGGCATCCTCGGCCCCGGCGCACAGCTCGTCCATGGATACACGGGGTTGTGTAAAAAGGTTCAACCGCACCCTGTCTCCCAAGATCTGAACCTGCTCGGAACGCAGCTTTTTCTTAAACCAGCCGGCAAGCCCGGGCAGGTCCGGGCCGAACACCGCCACCACCTTTCCGGGAAACCGCGCGATCACCTCAAGGGCGCTCCCTTCGGCCAGGATGTTCCCCTTGTGGATCAGGGCAATGCGGTCGCACCGCTGGGCCTCGTCCATGTAGGGCGTGCTCACCAGAAGGGTGACCCCTTGATCCTTCAGGGCCTTTAGAATCTCCCAGAACTCGCGCCGGGAAACCGGGTCCACCCCGGTGGTGGGTTCATCCAGGATCAGCAGCCTCGGGGTGTGAATCAGGGCGCAACACAGGGCAAGCTTCTGCTTCATGCCGCCGGAAAGCCGGCCGGCGCGCCGCTTGATAAACGGGGACAGCCGGGCGAACCCGAGCAGATCCTCGGTCCGCTTTTGCCTGTCCAGCCGGGGAACGCCGAACAGATCCGCAAAAAACCGCAGGTTCTCCCCCACGGTGAGATCCGGATACAGGGAAAACCGCTGGGGCATGTAGCCGATCACCCGCCGGACCTTTTCAGGGTGTTCCTTCACGGAAATCCCCAGCAGCCGGCACTCCCCGGCGTCCGGGTCCATCAGGGAGCTCAAAATGCGCATCAGGGTGGTTTTACCGGCCCCGTCCGGGCCGATCAGGCCGAACATCTCCCCCTGCCGGATTTCCAGGCTGACCGAATTTAAGGCCGGGGTCTGCCCGTATTGTTTTTGAAGGTTGACCACGGAAATGGCCGACTCAGGCATGATGATCCCTGTTATTTATCAAAATAGACCTCGGCCGGCATTCCGATTTTCAACTCCGGGGCGCCTTTTTCAAGGGTCACCTCCACGGCATACACCAGCTCGGCCCTGGCCGCTTTGGTCTGCACGTTTTTGGGCGTAAACTCCGCTTCCGGCGAAACCCAGGTCACCTTTCCCCGAAGCGGCTTCGCATAGGCATCCACACGGACTTCGACCGACTCCCCCAGGGTCGCCTTGCCGAGATCGGTTTCGGCCAGGTAGATTTTGACCCAGAAATTTTCAAGGTCCGCGATTTTATACAGCCCCTGGCCCTGAATCGCCACCTCGCCGGGCTCCACGTATTTTTCCACCACCGTGCCGTTCAGGGGGGCGTAAACCGTGCCGTCCGCGATCTGCCGGTCCAGCACCCTGATGGCAGCCTCCACCTGGGCCTGCTTGGCGTCCAGAACCGGCAGCTGGGCTTTTGCCGCGGTGAGTCCGCTGCGGGCCACGCTCAACTGGGTGGCGATTTCGTCAAACCGCTGCTGGGTGGCGGAGCCCTTTTTGTAAAGCGCCTGGATCCGGTTATAGGTGATTTCCATGTAGTCCATGTTATCGGAGGCCTGGGCCACGGCGGCGGATGCGGCGATTTTCTCAGCCTCGATCTCCTTTAAACTGGCCTGAAGCTGGGCCCGCTGAAGCTCAAGCTTTTCCACGTCGATAAGGGCCAAAAGCTCGTCGGCGCGAACCGTTTCCCCCTCCTCCTTGGTCAGCTTTAAAATGGTGCCGGTGACCAGCGCGCCCACCGTCACCTCGGTGGCCTCGAGGGTCCCGGAACCCGCAAACCCGGGGGGAAGTTTTTCCATGCATCCCCAGGCCATGACCATTGCCGCTGCAATCAGCGCGCCGCAAATCTTTGGGTATCCTTTAATCCTCATGGGTCATCTCCTTTGCCGAATCCATCTTCTCAGGCCAGTCCTCCTCGCCCACGGCCCTTAAGAAATCCGACCAGGCGATCTGCACCTGCGCGGAAATCACTGCGAGCTCGGATTCCGCATTCATCAGCTCGGTATGGGCGTCCAAATAATCCGTATTCGTGGCCATGCCCACTCGAAAGTTGTCCTCTTTTGTTTTAAAATTCTCCCGAGCCGAGACCACCTTTTGTTTTGAGATCAAGAGTTTGCGATAAGCCTCCTCGTAACCCAGCCGGGTGTTGATCCGGTCTAAGGCGATCTGGTGGTCCAGGGAGGCCTTTTCCTGAAAAAGCCGCGATTTTTTCGCGGCCGCCGCGTTGCACTCATTTTTCCGCCGGGCCATGTCAAAGATATTCCAGGAGACATTCATGCCCGCCTGCCACCAGCTCTGCCACTCCGGTTCATCGGCATAAAACCCCGGCCAACCGTAATGCCCGGACACCGAAAGCCCGACCTGGGGCCGCAGCGCGCCGGAGGCGATATCGATCTCCGCATCCGCCGCCTCGATCCGCTGAAGGGCGATCTGCTGCTCCGCCTCCTTGACGGAGCGGCGGAAGCCGTAGACCTCGGTGATGACCTTCTGGATGTCCTCGCGCGGGCTCAG
>DYLE01000073.1 GCA_020722245.1 Desulfonema limicola | reverse complement strand
AGCGCCGATGGTACTGCACGGGAAACTGTGTGGGAGAGTAGGACGCCGCCGAAAAATTTATATATCAAAGCCCCGGTGCGGAAAACCCCGTGCCGGGGCTTTGTCTTTTTCAGACGGAAATCCCGTTTAAGCGCTGTCGGCGCTTCAGAGCCGGTTGATCATGGAGGCCATGTAGCCGGCGCCGAACCCGTTGTCGATGTTGACCACCGCCACGTTTGAGCTGCAGGCGTTGAGCATGGAAAACAGCGCGGTGAGTCCGCCCAGGCTGGCGCCGTACCCCACGCTGGTGGGCACACCGATGACGGGTTTGTCCACAAGTCCCCCCACCACGCTGGGAAGCGCCCCCTCCATGCCGGCGACAACGATGAGCACCGAGGCCGAGTAAATCAGGTCCTGATACCGAAACAGCCGGTGAATGCCGGAGACCCCCACGTCAAAGAGGGCTTCCACGCGGTTTCCCATGAACCTGGCGGTAAGGTAGGCCTCCTTGGCCACCGGAATATCCGAGGTTCCGGCCGATATGACCAGAATGGTTCCTCTGCCGGTTATCGGGATATCGGCAGATGACAACACCAGCATCCGCGCATCCTCATGGTAGACGGCCGTGTCGAATTTTGAAACAACGGCGCCTGCCTTTTTTGAATCGATCCGGGTGACCAGGATCGCCCTTTCATGGGGGATCATCCGCTCCATAATCCCAGAGATCTGTTCAGCTGTTTTGGTTTCTCCGTAAATCACCTCGGGAAACCCCTTGCGCAGGGAGCGGTGGTGGTCAATATGGGCGTAGCCGATATCCTCTTCCGAGATATGCTTCAAGGATTCCAAGGCATGCTCGACGGAAACCTCCCCTTGGGAAAGGGAGTAGAGGATTTTTTTGAGTCGATCGGCATCCATCAGGGCTTTATAATGGCTATTCTCTGGTTTTGGTTTCCAGTTCAAGGTCTTTTTCGGCGTTTTGGGTGGAGCTGTCATCGGATGGTTGTGTTTTCTGCGGCTGCAGCGTGTTTTCAGCTGGCGGATTGTCGGAGGGGGTTGAGGGTTGCTTCTGCTTGACTGTATTATCCGTTGCAGGGATATCGGAAGGGGCTGCGGCGTTTGGTGGTTGCACCGTATCGGTCCTGACGGCGCCGTTTGGCTTGCCGGTTAATGCCTTCACGGCCTTCTGCAGGGAGGCGATTTCACTAAACAGCGCCTCGGTGGCGTGGGCCATGTTTTCCTGATTGAATTCCCGTTCTTTGTTTAACGCGGCTTCCAGGGTCGCGTGATCGACGCTTTTGGCGTTAAGCATTTCGATATCCTGACGGTTTTGCTGAATGACGGCCTGGGCTTTTTTGATGCTGCTGATGGTGCTGTCCGCCTTTCCCGCCAGGTCGTTTATCCCCAGGTTCATGATCTCTGCGTTTTTGCGCAGAAGAGCGATGCTGTTTTGAATTTCTTCAATCGCAACCGCCACCTCGGTTTTATTCGATTTGTTTGCCTTGATCTCAGTCAGCACGGCGTTGATGGATTTTATCGAAGCGTCGATGGACATCAAGCGGTTCTGGGTTGCGCTTTTCTGGTCGGCCATCTGCTGCGACAGCTGAGCGATTTTGCCGTTGAGCTCCCGGGCCAGCTCCTCCAGGACCTCCGAACCGGATCTGTTGACGGCGTTTAATGTTTTTTGAAGGTCATGGTAGCTCCAGGCGAGTACGGCGATAAGGACAAGAAATCCGGCTATCACGATGTAGATGAAGCGTTTGGAGACCCCCTTGTTTTCGGTCAAAACCAGGATTTCCTCCTTGGTGGGGTCATCGACCCCCTTGCTGCTCAGATTAAATGTGAACCCTTTTTTCCCCTCTTTTTGCATGCGCCTTATTCCCATTCGATGGTGCTCGGCGGTTTTGAACTGATGTCATAGACCACCCGGTTGACCCCGTTGACCTCGTTGATGATTCGGTTGGAGATCCTGTTGAGAAGCTTATGGGGCAGTCGCGCCCAGTCCGCGGTCATGGCGTCTTTGCTGGTGACTGCTCGAATGGCCGCGATATTTTCATAGGTGCGCCTGTCCCCCATGACCCCGACGCTTTTTATCGGAAGAAGCACCGCAAACGACTGCCATAATTTTTTATAGTACCCGGCGGTTTTTATTTCTTCAAGCAAAATAGCATCCACCTTTCTTAAGATCGCCAGCCGTTTTTGGGTGATTTCCCCGATGATGCGAATGGCCAGTCCAGGGCCGGGAAACGGCTGCCGCCAGATCAGCTCTTTCGGAAGTCCGAGTTCCGCGCCGAGTTTTCGAACCTCGTCCTTAAAAAGAAACCTTAAGGGTTCAATCAGTTTAAATTTCATTTTTTTCGGCAGTCCTCCGACGTTGTGATGGGATTTGATGACGGAGGTGGGGCCGCCAAAGGCCGATTGGGACTCAATGACATCCGGATACAGGGTGCCCTGGGCTAAGAATTCCGCATTTTTTATTTTTTGCGCCTCGGCCTCAAAGACCTCCATGAATGTTTTACCGATGATTTTTCGTTTTTTTTCAGGGTCGATGATGCCGGAAAGGGCGGTTAAAAATCGGCCTGCGGCATTCACGTAGCGGATGTTGATTTTCAGGTGCCGGCCAAACATGGTTTTTAACCGCCTTGCCTCGTTTAGCCTCAGCAGGCCGTTGTCCACAACTATGCAGGTGAGGTTTTTGCCCACTGCCCGGTGGATCAGCAGGGCGGTCACCGAGGAATCCACCCCTCCGCTCAGACCCAGAATAATTTTTTTATCCCCCACGGCATCCTGAATCTGTCGAATGGACTCCCGGGCAAAGGACTTCATGGTCCAGTCGGGGGTGCAGCCGCACAGCTTAAAAAGAAAGTTGTCGAGCATTCGCCTCCCCTTGGGGGTGTGCGCCACCTCGGGGTGAAACTGAAGCCCGTAAAGTTGTTTGTCGGAGTTTGCTGTGGCCGCGATGGGGGTGTTATCGGTTGATGCGGTTGTGACAAATCCCTTGGGCAGTTTGACGATGGAATCCCCGTGGCTCATCCAGCAGGAGGTGGATCCGCCGAGGTTTTCAAAAAGCCCTTTTTCCTGTTTGATGTAAAGATCAGCAAACCCGTATTCGCGTTTATCGGCCCTTTCCACAACTCCGCCCAAGGCGTTGATCATAAACTGCATTCCGTAACAGATACCCAGGATCGGAATCCCCAGCTGGAAAACCGCGGGATCCATTTGGGGACTTCCTTTTTCATAGATGCTGGAAGGGCCGCCGGAGAGGATGATCCCCTGGGGTTTTAAGGAACGGATATACGCCCAATCAACCCAAGGGGGTTCGATCTGGCAGTAGACGCGGGCTTCCCTTATCCGCCGGGCAATCAGCTGGTTGTATTGGGATCCAAAATCGATTATAAGAATCATTTTTTTAAGGAGGGAAAGGAAAACAAAATAAATAAAACGTGATCGATTTTATCAAAAAAATTGATTAAGTGGATTGAATATGTTAAAGCAGGCCGCAAATGTCAACTCAATTCTTATTCACATCCAGGGGGGATATGTCAAGCCGCATCATCACTCAGATTTACGAGGTCCAGACCGTCAAAGAGGCCGAAGCCATGGTCGGACTGGGGGTGGATCACATCGGAAGCGTTGTTATATCTGAAAAAGATTGGAAACAGACTTCCGTATGGGAGACCCTGCGTTTTATCGCGGGCACCTCCGCGGCAAGCAGTTTGATTCTGCTTTATCATGAGCCGAATACGGTTTTTCGGTCCCTCGATTATTACCGACCGGATATCGTCCATTTTTGTGAGGTCCTGGGCGATCCCAGGGGAGAGCGCGGCCTGGCGGATTACTGCCGGCCGTATGTGCGACTTCAAGAAGAGATTAAAAAGCGGTTTCCGGAAATCCGGATCATGCGCTCCCTACCCGTACCGAGCAGCGGCGCATCGATCCATTCTTCGGTGATGGAGATGGCCCAACTGTTTGAGCCGGTCAGCGACTTTTTTTTAACCGATACCCTGCTTATGGACGGCAAAGGAAAAGAAAGTCAACCGGTAAACGGTTTTGTGGGGATTACCGGCAGGGTCTGCGACTGGCGGATCGCCGCGGCGCTGGTGGATTCTAGCGGGATTCCGGTGATTTTGGCCGGAGGGCTGTCGCCGGACAACGTATATGAAGGGATCATCAAGGTGCGTCCCGCAGGTGTGGACAGCTGCACCCTCACCAACCGGGTGAATGAGCGGGGCTTGACGATCCGTTTTCAAAAGGATCTGGACAGGGTCAGGCGGTTTGTGGCGGAGGCCCGCCGCGCGGAAGCCGTGATCCTTTCAAAACAGGACAACCAACCCAATCAAGAGAGGTATGCGAATGTATGAAAGTGGGGATTTGAGAAAGGGACTCAAGATCGAGATCGACGGTGATCCGTATGTCATCGTGAGTTTTGAGTTTGTAAAGCCGGGAAAGGGACAGGCGCTGTATAAATGCAGGCTGAAAAACATGGTGACCGGCGTTCAGTTTGATCGCACCTACCGATCCGGCGAAAAGTTCAAGCCGGCCGACCTGGAAGAGCAGGAGATGGAGTTTTTGTATGCAGACGGCGATCAGTACTGCTTCATGAACAAAACCAGCTATGAGCAGGTTTTTTTAACCAAGGCGCAGGTCGGCGACGATGTGCAGCTTTTAAAGGAGAACACCGTCTGCAGCGTCCTGATGTTTGACGGCCGCCCGATCGCCCTGTCCTTGCCGAATTTCATCGACCTAAAAATCGTCAAGGCGGATCCCTGGGTCAAGGGGGACACCGCATCCGGAAGTTCAAAGCCGGCCACCCTGGAGACCGGGTATGTGGTTCAGGTGCCGCCGTTTATCGAGGTGGGCGAGAAGATCCGCATCGACACCCGCACCGGCCAGTACGTGGAGCGGGTGAAGTCCTAAACCTACGGTTTTTTGCTTGACATTTAAAAATTTGTTTTGGTAGTGAATGAATATTCATTCAGTGAATGAATATTCATTTTTTTTTATTCAAATTCAAAGAGGCGTAATATCAGTAAGCATTCAAAAAAGGGCAGATCCCCAGCAAACGATAAGTACAACCAGATCCTAAACGCGGCCATCAAGGTTTTCGCCCGGCAGGGGTATTATAAATCGACCGTATCCCAGATCGCCAGGGAGGCCGGCGTGGCCGACGGCACCATCTATCTTTATTTCAAGAGCAAGGCGGATATCCTTTTCAACTTCTTCAGCTATAAAACCCGGCTGGTCTTCGACGGCTTCAAAAAAGAGGTGGAAAAGGCGGAAAACGCCGAAACCAAGCTCAAAAATCTTGTTAAGAGGCACCTTTTGGAGTTTCAGCAGAACCCGGATGTGGCGGTGGTGTTTCAGCGGGAGGCCTTGAACGCCCGCCATATCGACGAGGCTCTGATTCGGGATATTTCCCGGATGTACCTGGATATCCTGGATGAGATCATCATTCAGGGTCAGGCCGAGGGAAGCATGCGCAAGAATATCCAGTCCGGGGTGGTGAAGCGGTTTATCCTGGGGGCGGTCAACGAGGTGATCAACACCTGGGTGGTGACCGGCGGAAAATACGATCTGGTTTCCATGGCTGATACCCTTTCGGATTTATTTATAAACGGCATCGGATCGCATCGATAACTATAAACTTTATGTGATGAACAACGTATTTTTAAAAAGGAGGATTGATTATGGCACAACAGATTTCAGATCGACGGGACATTGATTTTGTCCTGCACGAACAACTGGATGTCAATCAGTTCAGCAAACATGAGCGGTATGCCGAGTTCAACAAAAAGGCCATTGATTTGATTGTCTCCGAAGCCCGGAGCCTGGCGGTGAAGGAGATCCTGCCGACCCGTAAGGAGGGAGACATGATCGGCTGCAGGTTTGAAAACGGCAAGGTGACGGTTCCGGAAATTTTCCGAAAGCCGTTTGAGCTGCTTCGGGAGGGGGAATGGACCGCCATGACGGAAGACCCGAAGTGGGGCGGCCAGGGTATGCCGACATCCGTGGCCATGGCGGCCGAGGAGTGTTTTAACGGCGCCAACTACGCGTTTATGATGTTTTCGGGATTGACCCACGGCGCCGGAAAGCTCATTGAAACCTTCGGCACGGAAAAACAAAAAAAATTATACCTTAAAAATATGTTCACCTGTAAATGGGGCGGCAGCATGTGCCTGACCGAGCCGGAAGCGGGTTCGGATGTCGGCGCCCTGACCACCAAAGCGGTCAAAAATGCGGATGGCACCTATTCCATCACCGGCCAGAAGATTTTTATCTCCAGCGGCGAGCATGACCTGGTGGAAAACCTGATCCATCCGGTGCTGGCCCGCATTGAGGGCGCACCCGCCGGAACCAAGGGGATCTCCCTGTTTGTGGTTCCCAAGATATGGGTGAACGACGACGGCTCCCTGGGCGAGCCCAATGATGTGGTCTGCGTGGGGATTGAAGAAAAAATGGGGATCCACGGAAACTCCACCTGCACCCTCTCCTTCGGCGAAAAGGGGAAATGCCGCGGCACCCTGCTGGGGGAGGAAAACAAGGGGATGCGCGCCATGTTTCTGATGATGAACGAGGCCCGGCTGCTGGTGGGGATGCAGGGATTTGCCTGCGCCACCGCCTCCTATATCAACGCCGTCAACTACGCCAAGGAGCGGATTCAGGGCCGGCACCTGCTGAACATGCTGGACAAGGAGGCCCCGTCGGTTCCGATTATTCAGCATCCGGATGTGCGGCGCATGCTGCTGACCATGAAGGCCTATGTGGAGGGGATGCGAAGCCTTCTCTACTATGTCGCCTGGTGCGAGGACAAGGCCAATACCGTGGACGATGAGGCGCAAAAGGAAAAGTATCATGGATTGATTGACCTGCTGATTCCCATCGCCAAAGGGTATGTCACGGACCGGGCGTTTGATGTGTGCAACCTCGGCATGCAGGTATACGGCGGATACGGTTACATCAAGGAGTATCCCCAGGAACAGCTTATGAGGGACTGCCGGATCACCATGATCTATGAAGGCACCAACGGGATTCAGTCCATGGACCTGCTTGGCCGCAAGCTGGGCATGAAAAAGGGAAAGCTGGTCATGGACCTGATGGGGGAGATCATGGCCGTCATCAACAAGGCCAAGGGGATCGAGCGCATCAAGGGTTACGCGGAAAAGCTGGAAGCGGCCTTAAACAAGCTGGGCGCGGTGGCCATGCACATGGGCAAGACCGCCATGTCTGAAAAGGTGTTAAACGCCTTTGCCTTCTCCTATCCGTTCATGGAGGTCTGCGGGGATGTGATCATGGCCTGGATGCTCGTATGGCGGGCATCGGTGGCGGCCCGGGCGCTTGAAAAGGCCTCGAAAAAGGACATTCCTTTCTATGAGGGGCAGATCAAGAGCGCCCAGTATTTTACCCAGACGGTTCTGCCGGCCACCCTGGGAAAGATGGACGCCATTCTGACCACGGACGGCGCCGCCGTTGAAATCGACGAGGCCTCTTTTATCGGATAGCCGCATACCGCTTGGTGTGTTCATCTAGAAGGCAAATTTCCGCCTTTTCCGGCGGGGCGCCCCGGCCGAAAGAAGGGTTTTGGATGGTAAATTTTTGTTGACGGGAAGCCGTTTTTTAACTAAAAACGAAATTTCATTTAGCAATGATAAGCCATCGGTTCGTCGTTTATTTGTGGGTTTTACGGGACGGGGCGCGATGGCCAAGTGACAAGGGGAGTGAGCCATGGATGCTGTTTTGATTTCTCCGGCGTCATATCTGCTGTTTGGTTTTATTCCCACCGTTATTTTTTCCGTGTTGATTCCGGTGGTGGCGGTGGCGATTTTCACCTTTATCATCGCCAAGCGGCTGGCGCCTCTGGTCAAGGCAAGACCTGATTTTCGCTTTGATCAACCCGCAAAACGAATTTTCAACGTACTCAAGATCTGGCTGGGGCAGTACCGGCATCCGAGATACATGATGGCCGGGGTCCTGCATATCATCATTTTTTTTGGATTTTTAATCCTGTCGATTCGATCCTCCGAGCTGGTCATCAAGGGGATCAAGGACGGCTTTATCATGCCCGGCCTTGGTGGGATTCTGGGATACTTGTATTACATCCTCAAGGACTATGCGGCCACCGCCGTGCTGCTCGCCTGCGTGGTCGCGGGTGTGCGCCGGGGGGTTTTCCGGCCGGAGCGGTACGCGGTTCCCAAGCAATACGGTCACGACCATACCGCCGAGGCGCTGTTCGTCCTTGCCCTGATTTCAACACTGATGATCGCGGAAAGCCTGTATGAGGCCAGCGCCGTGGCCGCTCAGATCCAGGCCGGGGTTGAACCGGATTTCGTGGCGCCGGCCACACTGACCTGGATGTTCAAGAACATGCTGCAAGATTCCAGCGGCGGAAGCCTTCAGGCGATTCACCTCCTGTCCTACTATGTGCATGACCTGGCGTTTTTCTTCTTCCTTTGCTTCCTTCCTTTAGGGAAGCACTTTCATGTGATCACCTCTATTTTCAACGTGTATTTCATGAGGCTGGAGAGGGGGAACATTCGGCCGGTCCGATACGGGATCAAAGACGAGGAATTGGACAGCCTGGAGTCCTTCGGCGTGAAGACCTTTGACGACTTCACCTGGAAGGACATCCTTGATTTTTATACCTGCGCGGATTGCGGCAGGTGTTCGGACAACTGCCCGGCCAACGCGGTGAAACGCCCCCTGTCCCCCCGGTTCATCACCATCAAGGCCAGGGATTATTCCTATGCCCATTACCCGATTCGCGGCGATTTTGTTAAGATCGACAAGCCGCTGATCGGGGATATCTACACCGAGGATGAGATCTGGTCCTGCACCACCTGCGGCGCCTGCGAACAGGAATGCCCCTTGGGGATTGAGTATATCAACAAGATTGTTGATCTGCGCCGGGGCATGGTGGACGCCGGCAACGTGCCGCAGTCCCTTCAGAAGCCCTTGTCATCCCTTGAAAAACGGGGCAACCCTTACGGCAAGATGGAGAAGAAACGCGCCGACTGGACCAGCCTTGTGAAGGATTTCCCGATCAAGGTGTTTGAAAAGGGGGATACCGCCGAAACCCTCTATTTTGTGGACAGCGTCAGCTCCTATGATGAGCGGATGCAACTGCTGGCCGTGGCCACCGCTCGAATCCTTACGGCCTGCGGCATTGATTTCGCTGTTCTGGGAAAGGATGAAAAGGACAGCGGAAACGAGGTCCGGCGGTTCGGCGAGGAGATGCTGTTTCAGAACTTGAAAGCCCAGAACACCGAGGCCATTCTGGCGACCGGGGCCAAGCGGATCATCACCGCAGACCCCCATGCCTTTAACGCCTTAACCCATGATTATACAGGGCTTCCCCCGGTTTTTCACATCAGCCAGGTGATCGCAGAGAACCTCAAATCCGGGCGTCTTCGATTAAAAGGGGCGACCGAGGAGGAAAAAAACAAGGTTTACACCTATCATGATCCCTGCTACCTGGGGCGGCACAACGGGATCTATGACGAACCCCGGGATGCCATTGACGCCATATCCGGCATTCACCGGGTGGAGATGCAGAAAAGCCGCGACCGGTCTTTCTGCTGCAGCGGCGGCGGGCTGAACCTTTTCTATGAACCCCAGGAGGAGGAGCGGATGGGGGTGCGCCGGGTCAAGATGGCCCAAAAGGCCGGCGCCACCGTGGTAGTGACGGCCTGCCCGTTCTGCCTGGTGAACATGGAGGATGCGATCAAGGTCGCCGGCCTGGAGGGAAAGATGGAGGCCATCGGCCTGACCGAGCTGGTCGCAGCGCACCTGCAGGCCTGATCCGGCGGCATATAACCGGGTCTTTTTTTGATTGAGAAGGATGTCTTTGTAGATTTTTTCTAACAACCCTAACAGGCTGGAGGATGATATGGAGATTTTGGTTTGTATTAAACGCGTTCCCGACACCTCGGAGAACGAGATCGGGATCAACAAGGCGGGAAACGACATTGAACGGGATGATCTGGTGTACTCCGTGAACGAGTGGGACAACTATGCGGTGGAGGAGGCGATTCAGATCGTGGACCGGGTCGGCGGTTCCGTCACGGTGGTTACGGTGGGGGATCAGGACTCCGAAGAGGTGTTAAGAAGGGAGATGGCCATGGGCGCAAACAACGGGCTTCTGCTTTCAGACAGTGCCTTTGAAGGGTCCGACGGCAAGGGGATCGCCGCCATCCTGAAGGCCGCGGTGCAGAAGGGCAAGTACGACCTGATCATGACCGGCGCCCAGGCGGACGACGGGGCGGGC
>DYLE01000072.1 GCA_020722245.1 Desulfonema limicola | reverse complement strand
GCTTACCTCCTCACCAGGGTTTGAATCGCCTTCAGGGCTATTCCGGTCGCGTTCTGGTTTGATGACACCACATCCGCCGGTTTGTTGGCACAACCCGCCGCAAACATGCCGCCCTTTACAAAATCGTTTACGATAAACCCGTCCTCGGTGTATTTAAGGTCGCCTGCCGGCAGCTTGGCGGCTTTTGCCGTAGGCTGCATTCCGGTGGCAAGCACCACCAGGTCCACGGTCTGACGGATCTTTTCGCCGGTGACGGCGTTTTCGGCAACCACGGTGATCTGATGGTTATCCGCCGCCTGTTCCACCTCGGCCACCTTTCCCTTGATGAAAAACACGTTTTGATCCGCCTTGACCTTTTTATAAAACTTCTCATACCGGTATCCCGGCGCCCGCAGATCGATATAGAAGATATAAACCTTGGCCTCGGGGCAGCGTTCCCGAATATAGGTGGCGTGTTTCAATGAGGCCATGCAGCAGATGTAGGAACAATAGGGGAGGTGGTTTTCATCCCTGGAACCGGCGCACTGGACAAAGGCGACACTCTGGGGCTCCTTGTTGTCGGAAGGCCGCAGGATTTTGCCCCCGGTGGGGCCGTTGGGAGCGGCCAGCCGCTCCAGCATCATGTTGGTGATGATGTTGGGGTAGCGGCCAAACCCCAGGTTGTCGATCTTGGAAGCATCGTAGGGCTCCCATCCGGTGGCCCAGACAATGGCGCCGACGTTTAAATCAATGGTTTTGGCCTTCATCTCCAGATCAATGGCGCCGTACCGGCAAGCCTCCACACACCGCTTGGCGTCCTCGGTGCCGATGATCTGAGGGGAGAGCACATACCGCGCCGGAAACGCCATCTCAAACGGCAAATACGCCCCTTTTCGCTTATCCAGACCGAAGTTGAAGTCGTTGGGCAGCTCGGCCTGGCAGGCCTCGGCGCAGGCCCCGCAGCAGGTGCAGTTTTCATTCACATACCGGGGATTCAGCCGGACCTTCACGGTATAGCTTCCCGGGCCGCCCTCCACCTTTTCCACCTCGGCTAAGGTAAACACCTTGATGCGGGGGTTATCCTTAATCCGTCTGAAGTTGATCTCCAGGCCGCAGGTGGGAGGACAAAGCTTCGGAAAATACTGATTCAGCTGAACGACCCTTCCTCCCAGATACGGATTCTTCTCAACGATGAACACCTCATACCCCACCTCGGCGGCTTCAATCGCGGTAGTCAGTCCGGCGATCCCGCCGCCGACCACCATTAAACTTCCGCTGAAAGGGGCTGCTTTGTTTTCTGCCATCTGTCCCTCCGTAGATTGTATTAAGATAAAATACTCATTTTAAAAAAACAACGGGAGTGCTCCCACCTTAAGCCCGAAGCGTAAGCAGGAACGCCAAATTTTAAAACTAAAAAGCTATCACAACCAATTCGTTTGTCAAGGATTTTTGCCCGAATCCTTGTGTGAAAGATAAGATTTTTAATTGACAATCGATGAAGGGCATGAAATAAATACCACTCTTTGATAAGCTGGTATTATTATTACAAACCGCAAGGAAGGGACCACCGTGGCAAACCAAAAAACGCGCAAAAACGGGCTCACCGTGCTTTCGCTTGAGGATCGCTTTCGTTTTGACTGCCGTCCCGGAATCAGCTGTTTTACCCGCTGCTGCCGGGATATCACCATCTTTCTTTCGCCCTATGACATCATCCGCATGAAAAATGCCCTTGGCATATCCTCCACCGAATTTTTAAAAAATTACACTCTAACTCTCATAGGGGATACGGGGCTGCCGGTGGTGATGCTGAAAATGGCCGACAACAAGGAAAAAACCTGCTCTTTCCTTACGGATCAGGGGTGCAGGATCTACGAAAACCGTCCCTGGTCCTGCCGGATCTATCCGCTTCAGCCGGAAAGCACAAAAGCCACCGAAAAGGCTCAGAAACAGTATTATTCCGTCATGGACGTGCCCTTCTGCCAGGGGTTGAAGGCGGATCAAACCGCCGCCGTCAAGGACTGGATCGAAAGCCAGGGGATCGGGATCTACCGGGAAATGGAGGCGCTGTTCAAACCGATCATGACCAGCCAGAACCTTTTTGCCACAAAAATCACCAACCCGAAAATCCAGGACATGTTTTACATGGCCTGCTACGACCTGGATCGTTTCAGACGGTTTGTTTTGGAAAGCAGCTTTTTGAAAGTCTATCAGGTCGATCCCGAGGTCGTCGAAAAAATAAAAACCGATGATGTGGCGCTTTACCGTCTGGCCATGGACTGGGTGGCGCACGGCCTGATCGAACGCCAGGGGCTTAAAATCCGGCCCGAGGTGCTTGAAGCAAAAAAACAGGAGCTGGGTTTAAAATGAACGCCGAGATGGCGGTGCGGCCCCTGACCGCCAAAGACCGGTTCAGGTTTGCCTGCCACAAGGGGCTGTCCTGCTTTACCGCCTGCTGCGCCAACCTGCAGCTGGTGCTCACCCCCTATGACATCATTCGGCTGAAAAACCGGCTGGGTTTGACCTCGGAGGAATTCTTAGAAAAATACACAACCACCTCCTCCGATAAAAGCTACGGGTTTCCCGTTATTTCCTTAAAGATGAACAGCGATACGAAAAAAACCTGTCCCTTTGTCAGCCCCGACGGCTGCACGGTGTATGAGGACAGGCCGGGCGCATGCCGAAGCTACCCCCTGGGCCGGGCCGCCTCCAAGGTTCGTGAAAAGGAAAGATCCGATGAGTTTTTTTTCATCATTCGGGAGCCGCATTGCCTTGGATTTAATGAATCAAAGGAATGGATCATTGAAGACTGGATTGCGGATCAGGGCCTGGATGAATACAACCGGATGAATGATTTTTTCATGGATATCGTGACAGGACCCCACATCAAGCGGCTCAAACACCTCTCCCTCTCCCAGATGAAGATGTTCTCCATGGGATGCTACAACATCGACGAATTTAAAAAATTTGTCTTCCAGTCCAGCTTCCTGAACCGGTTTGAGGTGGACCCCGATCAGGCCCGGCGTATTCAAACCGATGACGTCGAACTCATGAGGTTCGCCACGCAATGGCTGAGGTTTGCCCTTTTCGGCGAGCAGACCTTCTCCCTCAGACCCCGGCAACCGGCATAACGCTCAGTTACGGCTCGATGATATCATCTTTCAGGGCGTCATAAGACCAGACCGGAATGGGTGCGGGTTTGCCGCTGTCCGGATCGATGCGGCAGCGATACGAGGCCTTGGTCGCCTGCTGCTCCCACATCTGCTGCCAGCCCTGCACAAAATAAGGGCATTCATCGTTGAAACAAACATAAAAAAACTCATTGGGCCAGGTGGAGGCCAGGGGAACCCGCCATTTTTTCATTTTCTGCCCGCAATAGGGGCAGCAGGGTGCTGTTTTGTCGGTCATTTTTTTATTCTCATCTTTTTTTATTTGACGTTGGGATCAAGGACCAGACAGGCAAGTGCCGCTAAAATCTGCTTGAACCGGCCGAATCGACGCATGTATAGATATAAGCATTAAAAAATCAGTTTCAAGAAAGGATAACCCATGAACCGGAATTCGGAAAAGGGGAAGCCGGGTTGCGATCACTACAAAGCGGCCATTGAAGACGGCTCCCTGGTGATGATACCTTACTGCGCCTGCGGCCAGGCCCTGGATGAAGACTACTTCTGCGAAAAGTGCAATAAAAAATGCCATTGCCGTGAAATTTTCTGCGACAATGAGGCCACCCTTGATCTGATCAAGGAGTACGCCAAGAAATCCTCCCAGTTTGCAGGGTTCCGGATCAGGCTCGGCGCGTAAAAAATCGGTTTACATCGTCTCCGATCCGTTTTTTAGTTTTTGAATCGCCGCATCGATCATGGCCTGGCCTCCGATCCTTTGATTCGCAGCGATCATCGCGGGCAAGGCCTCCGGGTTGTTGAACCGGCCCAGGGCGCTTCCGGCCCAGTTGACGATGTGTGCGCTGTCATGTTCCAGCAGGCGCATGAGCAGGGCATAGGAGGCCGGGGTTTGAATATTTCCCAGCACCGAGACGATCCCTGTTTTGATGGGATCAAACTCCTTATCCCGGGAAAAGGCCTCCTCGATATAGGGGATGGCCGCCTCTTTGAGGGTTTCCAGGTAATGCAGGCTGGCTCCGGAGGCATAGGCGAAACCGAACATGGAGATGTCGATCAGGACCCGCGCGGAGAGGTCGGTTTTGTAGGCGGCAAGGATTTCCGGCACAAAAATTCCGGCCCAGGAGTACTTGCAGGCCAGGGGCAGAAGATAGGGGATCACCTCCGGGCCGATGGTTTTCAGCTTTTCCAGGGTCTGGGACAGAGCCTGGCGTCGCATCTCCAGTCCTTCCGCCTGCTTTTTCGGAAACCTGTTCGGATCATCGGCGGTCAGCAGTTTTTTGATAAGCGCGCCAATCTCTTTTTTGACCGTCTTGGGATAAAGAGACCTGTACTCCGAGGCTTTTTTGGCGGTCCAGTATTTTTGCAGCCAGGTCATGGGGGGATAATAATAGGACAACGCCGGCTGATCGATTTCAGCGTCCCGGTACCGGCCGTGTTGGATGAAGTAGGCTTTTTCGGATTCAGCAACCTCCATTCGGCAGCGGCAGATTTCCACGGCTTTCTCGCAATTACCCGAATACAAATGACAGGTGGCCAGGATATCGTGAAGCCGGTCTTCATTGGGGTATTTTACAAGCAGCTTGGAGGCAAGCTGAATCGATTCCTCATACCTGCCGGCGATCATCAGATCAGAGGCCTTGTTGATACGCCCGATGAGCTGCTGCTGCTCTTTTTCCTTGGCCTTTGCCGCTTTGACATGTTCCGGGGCCTCGGCCTTTTTTGCAGCCTCATGTTTTTTCATGCAGCAGTTTTTGTATTTTTTACCGCTGCCGCAGGGACAGGGGTCATTTCTTCCGATCTTTGCAGACGGCAGCTTCGACAGCTCTGTGCGCTTCAGCTCGGCCTGGGCCAGAAGATCATCGCGCATTTTTAAAAGCAGCTCAACGCTGATTCCGGCCTTTTTAGCGATTGCCTGAGGATCCCCCCCTTGAAGCAGCTCCAGAACAGGGGCAAAATCCGCCTCGGACATCGTGTCATATTCAAATTTCTTAAAATCATTCATGATAATCTCAGCTTTGGATTCCGCTTTGCGGTATGTTTAAGGTAGACGGTAAAAGGTAGAAGGTTGAAGTCTGAAGGTAGAAGGGCAACCCTTTTTGCCTGAATTTTTTTTGTGCCCTCTGTGATCTCCGTGGTTAAATTCTTTCAAAAACCTCGATGCAGGCCTTTGCAAAACCGGCTTCATAGGTCTGAAAATCAAACCCCTTGTCCCCCAGGTGCTCATTTAAAATTTCAGCGCGGAAGATATCCCAGTTTTTGGGAATCCCTCCGGCCCGGTATATGGCGGCCAGCTCATCGTAATCCGCTTCGTTTAAAGCAAACCGCCGGCCATCCGCATACCCCTCGTCATGCCACTTCTGGGGATTTGTGTTTTCCTGCTGCGCCATATTTTTATTTTTCACGCCTTCTTCCAAGGAACTTATATTTTCCGGTTTGAAGAATGAACAAATTAACCACAGAGAGCACAAAGCATATAAAGAAAAACGCCAGCCTTTCAACTTCAGACTTCAGCCTTCTCTCTCTGTAGTAAAAATATATAAAAAAAATTCAGAAGTTACTTTCTGCAAAAATACTGTAAAGCGGGATAAACAGCTTTTTACGAAGCCAACAAAAATAAAATCAGCCACACGGTGTTTAACTCATGCGGCTGGTTTGTTAGTAAAAATTTGTTGGAAGTTTTCAGGCGCCGCATGGCGGCGCCTGAATGTGACAAACGAATTACTGTCCTACAACTTCTTTGATGTCCACCAGATGAATAATGGGTCGTGTCAGCATGGTGAACTCATCTTTTTCGGCGTCGTAAACCGAGTTTACAAACACCTTGCCCCATTTGCTCTCATCCATCTTTTTGCAATCCGAGCGGTAGTAATACCCGGGCCATCGGGTTTCCTCGCGGAACAGTTTATGCCGAACATGGGCTTCGGCGATCTGTGTCCGGTGGATATTCTCCCAGCACCGCATCAGTTCATGAAGATTCCGCGCGGCCAGCTTGGAAAGGTCTTCCTTGAGGAGCTTGATCAGCTTCAGGGCGATATTTAAGGTAGTCGCGCTGCAGGTATACTGGGAACCGACCCCGCCCGCATACTCGTCCATGATCTTGTTGAGACGGAATATGGCCATTTTGGGGGTGATATAGTTCGGGTTGACCTCCTCCACCGGCAAGGTATACTTTTTCGTGGCCGTACCCAGGGTGGTGTAGTCCTTATGGGCTTCATAATGCTTCATCGGAAGCAGGATCTTTTCCTTAAACTTCGCCACCTCGGCCGCATCAAATTCAGGCATTTTTGGATTTTCCACGGCGTACTTTACCGCCGCTTTTGCCGCGATCCGTCCTTCGGTAAAGGAGCCCGAAGAGAACTTATGGCTGGAAACGCCCACCCCGTCGCCGGCTGCAAACAGCCCTTTGACGGTGGTCATGCGGTTGTAACCCCAGAAATACTCCTTCTTGGACTCTGCGGTCTGAAGGTCCTCGGGACCGGACACCCATGCGCCGGAAGCCCCGGAGTGTGAACCGATAAAATAAGGCTCCGACGGCATGATTTCTGAGGGCCCTTCCTCGGGGAACACATCCTTGGATGCCCAGAGAATCGCCTGGCTGATGGTCATGTCCAGAAAATCCTCCCATGCCTCGGCCTCAAGCTTCTTCAGCTCCTTCTTCTTCGCCTTTTCATCAGGCATTTTTCCAGCGATCGTGGCGATGGCCTTGTCCGTATGCATCAGGATGGGGCCGTCGCCCTTTTGGAACATTTCGATCATCATCAGATGGTTTCTCAGGCAGGTGGGGATCGGTTTGACCTTGCCGTAGGGCGGCCAGTTGTGCAGCTCGCCGCCTTCTTTCATCGCCTCGGCCATATAGTCGAAACCGGTGGATGAGGTTGCCGTCGCCTTGAACAGAAGGAACCATGCACCCACCGGGCCATAGGCATCCTTGAACCTGGCGGGAATGAAGACAACCTCCTGGGAGGTCATCTCCGCGCCGGCCGTGGTGGTCAGGTAGGAGCTGGAGCCCGAGTTCCATGGCGGATACCAGGCACGGCCCAGACCTTCACCGGTGGACCGCGGCCTGAAGACGTGAACCGCGCCGCCTGCGCATACGATGCAGGATTTGAATTTAAACACGTAAATTTCCGGATCCCGAACGCTGAACCCGATGGCGCCCGCCACCTTTTTCTTGTCGTTTTTGTCAAGCAGAAGACGAAGCACAAAAACGCGCTCGATGACATTATCCATGCCGATGGCGTTCTTGGCGGCCTCGGCAACGATGGCCTTGTAGGACTCACCGTTGATCATCAGCTGCCAGCGGCCTTCATGGACATAGTTCCCGTCCGCGTCTTTCCAGATGGGAAGCCCGAACCCCTCAAACATATGAACCGTTCCGTTGACGTGCCTGGAGATATCCATGACCAGGTCGTCCCGGCAAAGGCCCATCAGGTCCTGGCGAACGTAGCTTAAGTAATCGACCGGGGTGTTTTCCCCCTGGTACTGGTTGATCGCGGAAAGCCCCATGCCCACGGCGCCGCTGCGCTCCATCGCAGCCTTGTCCACAACCATAATTTTCAGGTTGTTCGCCTTAGCCCAGTGCGCCCCTTCCACACAGGCGCCGGTCCCGGCCATTCCCGCTCCGATAATCAATACATCAGTTGTAACCTCTTTGGTTTTGAATTCTATCATGATGTCACCCCCCTTAGTCCCCGAGTGTCCAGAGTTTGTTGGCTTTCAAGGATGCCGGTTCCGTAAACAGAAGCTGATCGTTTAGGGTTCCGGGGCCCACGCCATACCCACCGTCCGGCTTGGCGCTTCCTTCTGCGGTGGTGCGGATGGGGAACTTGAACCGTTTGACTGTACCGCCTCTGAATTTGACCGTCCACATGATGTCCTCGGTCCCTCTCATGGGAACAACGCTGGCGCCTAACGGGCAAAAATCCGCATAACCCCTCACCTCAATGGCCTGGGTCGGGCAGATCTTTACGCAGTTGTAACACTCCCAGCACATATCCGGCTCGGAGTTGTAGGCCTTCATGCGCTCCACATCCAATACCATGAGGTCGTTGGGGCAGATGTACATGCACGCGGTTTTGTCTCCGCCCTTGCAACCGTCACATTTTTCTTGAATTACAAAGCTTGGCATCGTTACCTCCTATCTTCGTTTGGATAAAAGTAGTTCTGGTTCAGTTTCCTGCAAATGATAACAACCGATTAAGACACCTCCTTTCCCACTCCGTAAAAGTCACTGAGGGACTGTTTTTAAATTGTTTTCGCAACCTAATAAATACGTCAAACCCTTTCCGCGGTTCCCTGTTCTCGCTACACCTACGGGTGCGACTATAGTCAAAGCTGCAACCTTTTAAAAAAGAAAAAATTTTTTAACATCTTCAAAATTTCTTGTCAATAAATTTTTCTTCAATTTTTACTTAATGGTTTCTAATGGTTAGAATCTTATCGTCCTTACCGTTCAACCGGTTTTTTTAAGCCTTTTGCCTTGAATTTTAAACCGATTCCGGTCCATCGCTAGAGCAAATACACCCTGTCGACCCGGTCGGAAATTCCCGAGATCACCTCATAACTGATCGTGCCCATGGCCTTTGAAACCTCCTCCACGGAAATCCGGCTGCCGGCCTGACCGCCGAAAACCACCACCTCATCCCCTATGGAAACATTGGGAATTTCCCCCACGTCCAGCATGGTCTGATCCATGCACACCCGCCCCATCACCGGCGCGCTTAAACCGTGAACCAGCATCCTTCCTCTTGAAGAAAGCAGGCGGCTGTAACCATCCGCATAACCAATAGATACGGTGGCGATGAGGGTCGGCCGACGGGTCACGGCAGTGCCGCCGTAACTCACCCGAAACCCGCTGCCCACCTTTTTCAGATGAATGATTCGGGTCTTTAGGGTCATGGCCGGCTTCAAGTCCATCTGATCCTTCTTGACGAAATCGGACGGGTAGCATCCGTAAATGGAGATCCCGGCCCGCACCATGTCCAGGTGGGTTTCCGGCATGTCCATAAGCGCGGCGCTGTTTGCGGCATGACATATCGCTATGTCAATTTTTTCCTGTCTCAAACGATCCATGAAACGACAAAAGATATCAAACTGCCTGCGGGTATAGGCCTTATCCTGCTGTTCGGCCATGGCAAAATGGGTATAGGCCCCGGCAAGGGCGAGGCCGGGCAGGCGATGAATGGCTTTGACCTCATCGACGGCTGATTCCAAAATTTTTCCCTCGGGGTCGCAGGGGATGATACCCAGACGCCCCATGCCGGTGTCCACCTTCAGATGCACCCTGATTTTACCCTTAAGGGACCGGGCTTTCTCTGAAAGCAGCCTTGCGGCATCATAGGAATACACCGTCTGGGTGAGGTCGTCTTTGATCAGCGCTTCCGCCAGATCCGAAGGGGTATGGCCGAAGATGAGAACAGGGGCGTCAATTCCGGCCCGGCGAAGCAGAACCGCCTCCCTCAGCCTGGCCACGCCAAGGGCGTCCGCCCCGTCTTGAATCACCCGCCCGGCCACCTCACGCATTCCGTGGCCGTAGGCATTGGCCTTGACCACGGCCATAAGCCTGCTGCCCGGCTTGAGAACTTTTTTAATTTGGCGAAGGTTGTGTGAGATCGCGTTTAGATCGATCTCCGCCCAGACATCGGTGGTGCATGGTCCGTTTTTATATCCCTGCTGCATTTGAGTCATCCGGTTTAAAACAGCTCCCTGTCCAAGCTTCTGTAGAGCACCGCCTCCGAGACATGAGCCGGGCTGATCTCTTGAGCACCCTCCAAATCGGCGATTGTTCTGGCAATCTTTAAAATGCGGTTATACGCCCGCGCCGAAAGCCTCAGTTTTTCCATGGCCGTCTGAAGAATCCGCAGAGAGGGCTCATCGAGCTTGCAGATTTTTTTGATATGGCGGTTTTTCATCTGTGCGTTGGTGCGCAGCCCTGTCCCTTCAAACCGTGACGTCTGAATCTGCCGGGCCGCCAACACCCGTTCACGAATGGCCGAAGACGGCTCTGCGGGGGATGCTTTGGCGATCTCCCGGTAATTGACGGCCGGCACCTCCACGTGGATATCGATGCGGTCAAGGAGGGGCCCTGAAATCCGGCTCCTGTATTTTTGAATTTGATTTTGGCTGCACCGGCAGGGGTGTCTGGGATCGGAGTAATACCCGCAAGGGCATGGGTTCATGGCGGC
>DYLE01000071.1 GCA_020722245.1 Desulfonema limicola | reverse complement strand
GGCTACGACGTGCGCTACCGTTTCAACGGCCGCGAATTTCTTCCGCTCACGTCCACGGAGTTTCACCAGATGACCGGCCGGGCAGGAAGACGGGGGATGGACCAGATCGGCTTTGCGGTGCTGGTTCCTGGGAAATTCATGGATACGCCCCTGGTGGCCAGGCTGTTCAACGCGCCGGCCTCGGATGTGCTCAGCCAGATCCGCATCAATTTTTCCATGGTCTTGAACCTGCTCTTATCCCACAGCCCCGAACAGGTGAAGGATCTTCTCGGAAGGTCCTATGCCGCCTATCTCATTGAAGCCGCAAGCCCAAAAGGGGGGGTTAACCGCACCGACCATGGCGGGGAGGAGGCGTTATGGGCCGAGTTTATCCGACATCTTGACTTTTTAAAAGAAAAAGAATATGTTACATATGACAATCGGTTGACGGCCTACGGGGTATGGGCATCCAGGCTTCGCATCGACCATCCGCTGATGGTGGCGGAGGGGTTTCGAAAAGGCCTGTTTCCCCGATCCGACCCGGGCCGGCTGGCCGGCATCATCGCAGCCTTTGTGAATGAACGGGAAACCGATGATGAGGCGATTCCCGAATCATTGATTCCTGGATCCCTGTATAAGGCTTTTAAACGGATCAACAGGGGGCTGAAACCGTTTTCAAGGGAGATGCAATCCAAGGGGTTTGACGCCCCGACCCTGTTTTTTCTACCGGCCTTGACGATTTATCTGTGGGCCAAGGGATGGCCGTGGGAGCGGCTGCTCGACATCTCGGGAATGGCCGAGGGGGATCTCGCCATGCTGATCCTTCGCACGGCCGACAACCTGCGTCATATTAAAAACATCAAAGAGGCCTTCCCGGATGCCGCGGCCACCTCGGCGCAGGCCATTGATCTGATCCTTAGGGATCCGGTGACACCTGATGATGAAGGATAGGATTGACCGCGCGGAATGGATATCCTCAACTGGGCAAGCATCGGTTTAAGCGTCCTGCTGGCCTTAAGCACCGCCGGGCACGCGCTCCTCAATAAGAGAACCCCGCCGTCCGCCCTCGGCTGGGTGGCGGTCTGCCTCATGTTCCCCTTTGTGGGACCGCTTCTCTACTTCCTGTTTGGCATCAACCGGGTTCAAACCCGGGCGAGAAAGCTTGAAGACAAACGCCCGTTTTCCCCTCCCGGGCTTAAGGGTTATGAAGAAGCCTCCCAGGTGGTGTCCATTCCCGCCGAGGCGCTGAACCTGCCCCGCACCTTCTCCCAGATTGCAAAGATTTCCGACAAGGTGACCCGCCTTCCTCTTCTGGCCGGCAACCGCATTGAACCGCTGCATAACGGCGAGGCCGCATACCCGACCATGCTGGAAGCGATTCGGTCCGCCCGGCAACGGGTGTTTTTGACCACCTATATCTTTGACACCAGCCGGACCGGAAACCGTTTCATCGACGAACTGGCTGCGGCCGCCGGTCGAGGGGTGGAGGTGAGGGTGATCATCGACGGGTTCGGCGAGCTCTATTCCCTGCCCAGGGCCGGGACCCGGCTGAAACAAAAAGGGGTGAAATTCGTCCGGTTCATGCCGCCGAAGCTGATCCCTCCGGCGGTTCACATGAACCTGCGAAACCACCGGAAGATCCTCATCGTCGACGGCCGGATCGGGTTTACCGGCGGCATGAACATCAGCGACCATCACATGGCCAAAAGCGGCAAAAAACACTTCCGGGTGGTGGACATGCATTTTTGTCTGTCCGGCCCCATCGTCATGCAGCTGGAGCAGACCTTTCTCGAAGACTGGGCGTTCTGCTCCGGGGATCCGATCGAACCGGTCCCGGCCCTTCCCGAAACCTCAGGAGAGGCCATCTGCAGGGCGATCATCGACGGCCCCAATGAGGATATCCACAAGCTCTCGACGATCCTCATCGGCGCCATTTCCTCGGCCCGCGAACGGATCCTGATCATGACCCCGTATTTCCTCCCCTCCACGGAGATGATCTCCGCCCTGCGGACAGCCGCTTTGAGCGGCATCGAGGTGAGTATAGTTCTGCCGGCCAAAAACAACCTGCCGTTTATCCAGTGGGCCACCAACAACCTGCTCTGGGATCTCCTTTACTGGGGGGTGAGGGTGTATTTCCAGCCCCCTCCGTTTGTGCATACAAAGCTGCTGGTGGTGGACGATCTGTATGCGCAGATCGGATCCGCCAACATCGACCCGCGAAGCCTTCGCATGAACTTTGAGCTTTCCGTGGAGGTCTATGACCGGCAGCTGGCCCAAACCCTTTCCCAGCATATTCGGGAGCGGATCGCAGCGTCCAGGCGAATCACCATTGAAGATATTGAAAACCGGCCGTTCATCATCAAAATCCGTGACGCCTTAACCTGGCTGTTTTCACCCTACCTGTAGGAAAAATCATCCATTGCTTATCAAAGGGATGTGGTGTAGGTAGAAAAAAAACGGTTAAATCCAAGGCCGGTTTCAAAGCCCAGTCAAAAAAATCCAAGGCGGTTTTTAAGCTTGGCCATACTCAAATGACCCCAACCATGGAGAAAAATGAATGAACGGCGATCAGAAGGCACAACAACCCGACTTTACGGTTGATCGAAGCAACCTCTACCGCGAGGAATCCATCACGGATCTCAAGACGGCCTCCATTCGAAGGATGGTGCCCATCCATTCAGACGGAACCGAGGACCCCAAGCGCTCTCCGGTGTTTATCGGACAGACCCAGTTGTTGACCATTGAAGGGCCGCTGCCGATCCAGGCGCGCTTAAAAGCCAGCACCCTGGATGCAGCCATGGACGAGTTTCCGCAAGCCATGGAAACGGCCCTGTCCCAGGTAATTGAAAAAATTAAAAAAATCCACCAGCAGCAGAAACAAAAAAACGACTCCCGGATCATAATTCCGGGAAGGTAAATACCCTAGGGAGAAAAACCATGCCGGATATGGACGACATCAAGGACGGCAAATCCTACCACGCTGATGTTCCCCAGAAGTGCGAGACCTTTTTTCTAAAAGGTTCAAACGCCCTGGACTGGGGAATGAAAAACCGGCTGGCCCGGATTTTCAACCCGGTTTCCGGCCGCACGGTGATGCTGGCCATTGATCACGGCTACTTTCAGGGCCCCACCACCGGACTGGAGCGGGTGGATATCAACATCCTTCCGCTGGCGCCCCATGCCGACTCCCTGATGCTAACCCGGGGAATCCTGCGAAGCATCATCCCACCTTCCCTGACCCGATCCATCGTCCTGAGGGTTTCCGGAGGAACCAGTATCCTCAAGGAGCTTTCCAACGAACAGATCGCCGTGGACATCGAGGATTCCATCCGATTAAACGTCTGCGCCATGGCGGTTCAGGTGTTTATCGGCGGGGAGCATGAGCGGGAATCCATCATCAACATGACCAAAATGGTGGATATCGGCACCCGCTATGGAATCCCCACCCTGGCCGTGACCGCGGTGGGCAAGGAGATGGCCCGGGACGCCCGCTACTTCCGGCTGGCCACGCGGATCTGCGCGGAGCTGGGCGCCCATTACATCAAAACCTACTATGTGGAAAAGGGGTTTGAATCGGTCACCGCATCCTGCCCGGTTCCCATCGTCATGGCCGGCGGGAAAAAGATCCCTGAACTGGACGCCCTGACCATGGCCTACCGCGCCGTTCAGGAGGGGGCGAGCGGGGTGGATATGGGACGCAACATCTTCCAGGCCGAAGCGCCGGTGGCCATGATCCAGGCGGTTCGGGCGGTGGTTCACGCGAACGAGACGCCGGAAAAGGCCTACGCGCTGTATCAAACCCTTAAAAATCAGGGCTGAACCTCAGTGAAGGCCGCTGTCTGGTACAACAACCGGGATATCCGCATCGAGGAGCTGCCCCGGCCTGTTCCCGGACCGGGCGAAATTCTGATCCAGGTCTTTTCCTGCGGAATCTGCGGCAGCGATATCGTGGAATGGTACCGGCTGCCCAGAGCGCCTCTGGTGCTGGGGCACGAGGTGGGCGGCCGGGTGGTTGAAACCGGAAAATCGGTCCTGGGGGTTAAACCCCAAGACCGGGTGTTTGCCGCGCCCAAGGTCCCCTGCATGACCTGCCGCTACTGCCGAAGCGGTCACTTTCCGGTCTGCACCGGGATCCGGGAGAGGCTTCCCGGCGGGTTTTCAGAATACATCAGGGTCCCCAAACCCCTGGTGGAAAACGGGGTTTATCTGCTGCCCAATGAAATCTCCTATGACCAGGCGACCTTTATCGAGCCCCTGGCCTGTGTGATCCGTGCCCAGCGGCTTTCCGGACTTGAAGGAGGCCAGACCCTGATGGTGATTGGATGCGGGGTTTCCGGGCTGCTTCATGTGAGGCTCGCAAAATCCAAGGGATGTGTCGTCATCGCCGTGGACATCAACGAAAAACGGCTGGGCTTTGCCAAAATCAGCGGAGCGGACGCCCTGCGCCGGCCCCAGGACCCTGACGGCAAAACCGATGCCGGCGATGAAAAGGCGGATGTGATCATGCTGTGCGCCGCTGCGCCATCGGCGGTGGAACGGGCATGGCGCTGCGTGGACCGGGGCGGCGCGGTGGTTTTCTTTGCCGTGCCGGGGCCGGATAAAAAGGTGGTGATTCCCATCAATGATTTCTGGACCAGGGAGATCCGCATCCTCACCTCCTACTACTGCGGTCCGCCCGACATCACCGAGGCCATGCGCTTAATCGAAACAGGAACCATTCAGGTGGATGACCTGATCACCCACAGGCTGCCCCTGACCGATATCGCCAAGGGGTTTAAGCTCATGCAGGAAGCCGGGGATTCCCTGAAGGTGATCATCAAACCGCATGGATAAACACCCTCGGGAACAGGTAAAGAACCTTTGATCCCCTTTGTTATGGATTTATATTTGACAAGTTTTGCTCAATCCATGAATATAGAACCAGCAAGGCGATTGGGTTTATCCGCGGCTCGTAAAAGGATGTACCGCAAGCGAAACCATTGGAAGGGTTAAAGAGCTTCAACAACTGCGGTAATAATTGCACGAGAGGGAGCAGCATCCGTGAAAACCATCATCAATATCAGCCTGGGGTCCAGCAAAAACGACTACAGCTTTAACCCCCATTTCATGGGGATGGATTTCCATGTCCGGCGTTTCGGAACCGACGGCGACATCGAAAGGGTCGCCGACCTGTTGCAGGAGTGGGACACCAAGGCGGACGCCATCGGGCTCGGCTACGTCCAGTTCCCCTACACCATCGGTCCCAAGCGGACCATGGAAAAACAGACCAAAACCCTCTACCAGCTGGCGGAGCGGCTGAACACCCCTTTTACCACCGGCGACGCCCTGCGGCAGGTGGGGCACGAATGGACGATCCGGCATATCCAGTACACCTTCGGCAACAACTACTTCAACAACAGCCGGGTGCTTTTCCTCTCCGGAATGATCAACTCCACCCTTGCCCGGGCGCTTTCCGAATACACCGGCAATCTGAACTTCTGCGATCCCATTCTGGAGCACGGGATTCCCAAGTTCTTAAATTCCTACAGGGACCTTGAGCTCTACGCCCGGGGCCTTCACGGCGTGCTTCAATGGATACCGAGCAAACGGTTTTCCAACCTGGCCATGCCGCTCAAGGCCTACAACAAACTGATCATCCGCCAGGCGATGCGGAGCGCCAACATCATCGTCATCCCCTATTATGATTTTTATAAATTCATCGGGGATTACGGGGTCAGGGAGATCGGCGGAAAAACCGTGATCACCTCCACGGCATACGATGACCGCGTCCAGTTCTTAAAGGAACGCGGGGTGGACGTCATCATCGATACGACCCCGAAAATGCTTCAAAGCGTGATCGGCGTTTCCGTGCTGGAGGCCATGATCCTGGTGGCCCTGGGAAAGACCCCCCAAACCTTGACCAGCGACGACCTGCTGGAGGTCATATCCCAGCTTCACATGGATCCCCGGGTCATTTACCCCTCGGGGGTGAAAAAACGGGTCAACCGCTTCGCCTTTGTGGTTCATCCCCTGTCCCAGGATTACTTAAAAAAACTCAAACCCATTGAGATGATCTCCCGCCTGACCTCAAACGCCGCCATGAACACCATCGAAAAACTGATGGCCTATTCCCCTCCCTTTGTCTATTCAAAGGTGACGGGAATAAAATCCCCCACCGGCGTGGAGGCGGAAGGCTGGCTGATCGCCATCGGCGCAACCCCCCAGCAGATGCTGGCCCACAGCCCCGAATTCACCAACGCCCGTTTGTTGAAAGCGTCAAAGATCGCAAAAAACCTGGGCGCCCAGATTCTCGGGCTCGGCGCGCTGACCAAGGCCATGGGCGACGCCGGCGTGACCGTGGCCAAGCTCGCCGAGATTCCGGTCACCACCGGCAACAGCTACAGCGCCTCGGCCATCCTATGGGCCACCGCCGAAGCGGTCCGCCGGATGGGGCTGATCAAAATGAACAAGAAAAAAAAGCTCAAGGGGAAAACCATGGTGATCGGCGCCACCGGCGCCATCGGGTCGGTGTGCAGCAAGCTTCTGGCCGTGGCCTTTGAAGAGGTGTACCTGGTGGACATCTATGACGCCAAGCTGCTGGCGCTAAAGGAATCCATCGAACACGAGATTCATAACGTCAAGGTGGACATCTCCACCCGGGTGGACCGATTCGTTTCGGATATGGATGTGATCGTGACCGCGGCCTCCCTGTCGGAAAAAAAGATGCTGGACCTCTCCCTGGTCAAACCCGGCTGCGTGATCACGGATGTGAACCGGCCCTTAAACTTCACCCTAAAGGACGCTAAAACACGACCGGACGTGCTGATCATCGCCTCCGGCGAAATCAGCCTTCCGGGAAAACCGGAATTCAAAAACATCGGCCTGCCGCCGGGGGTGGCCTACGCCAGCCTGGCCGAAGCCATCGTCCTGGCCCTGGAAGGCCGGTTCGAAAGCTTCAGCCTGGGCCGCGACATCAAATGGGAAAAGGTCAGCGAGATTTACAAAATGGGGCTCAAGCACGGCATGCGTCTGGCCTACATCACCGGCCTGGAGGGGGTCCTCAAAGACGAGGACTTTCAGCGGGTCCGGGAGCTTGCGATCCGATCCCGAAAACTCACGCCTTAGCCTTTTTTTTCAATAAACCCGGTGTCCGCAAGCAACCGGTACCATGCCCTCCCCCGCTCCCGGGGGTTTATAACCAGCCAGTGCCCGCCGGTCATGAAAACATGCGGCGGCCAGTCCCACTTCTCGCACAGAGCCTGCACATGCTCAAACGGGCAGAGCTTATCCGACCGGGAAGCGACAATCAGGACCCTCTCCTTTTGAATCTTGGGGTAAAAGTTCAAGGGGGAGTGAAGCCGCCAGACCTGGTCCATGGCGTCATGCATCTTTTTATCCACTGGAAACGGATACCGGACCGTTTGCGGGCTGAATTTCTCGATGAACAGAACCGCCGGCACCATCAAGGCGGCAAAGGCGATCCGGTCGTTTAAGCAGGCAAAAAGACCGGCATGGTAGCCGCCCAGGCTGGCGCCTATAAGACCGACCTCGGAGGCCCCCATCTTCTTCAAAACCATGATGGACTGATACAGATCGTGCATGGCCTGGCCCACACACTCGCAGGTCATGCCCACATCATCGGGCTGCAGAAAAATTCCGCGCATCATCCTTGATCGCGGAGCGCGTTTCCAGTGAAAGGGGGTGATGAACAGGCCCACATCAAGCCCCATCCGGTAGAGCGTTGAAACCTTAAACATCCTTTCGGCCTGGCTCGGCTCCCCGAGCATGTAGCCGTGAAGGCAGAGCACGGTTTTTCGGCCCCTGTCGCCGTGGGCCCACCGAATCAGGTAGGCGGTTTGGTTCTCCACAAAACGATTAAACCTTTCGGCGATCATCGGGTTTCGCGTCTGATACCGGCTTTCAAAGGCGATGATCTGGCGTAATCCATCCTGGTAAGGGGTCTGGTTTAAAATTTTATCCGCAACCGAAACATCCTCCACCTGAAAAAAGCTTTCCGGATGCGCCACATACCCATGATCCAAATAAAATTGAATCTCCTGCCGGTATTGCACAGGATCGATCCGTCGTGCGGGCGTAAAGGGTTTTAAGATTTGAGGAAGCATCAAAAAGGCATCATCCACCAGGCTTCCGGCAAAACCCAGCCCCTTTTGCAGAAGGGTTTCATTCCCCCGATCGGTCATGAGGCGTTCACCTTGCCCAAGGCATATTGTTTGACCTCGTTGATCTTCATCCTCCGTCTCCTTATTTTTAGAAGCTGCCAAATTGGGCGTGATTATACCACAAAAGTCATAAGGCAACAACCCTCCCCCCATGGACCCTTTTTTGAATCAAGGTCCTCAGGCCCGGCCGGCTTTGAACAGGTGTATAATAAGATTGACAAATTTCATGTTTACATTTATGAGACAACGGTTATTCTAGATGATGCGGCGTGTTTTATCCGCTGTATTTAAACAAGACAATTTTTTCCAATAAAGGATATAAAAAGGCATGGTGGATGTTATCCCCTTCAGAGGGATTCTATACAACCCGGAGCGGATAAAAAATTTATCCGATGTAACCACCCCTCCCTATGATGTGATTTCTGAAAAGCAGCAGGAGGGGTTCTACAACCGCCATCCCTATAATATCATTCGCCTGGACAAAAACCGGCCTGAAAAACAGGACACGCAAACAAACAATCCCCCTATTCGGGCAGCCGCCTGCTTTGCCGAGTGGCTCAAGGAGGGGGTGTTGATACGGGATCCTTTGCCGGCGATGTACCTCACATCCGTCGACTTTCAGCTCCATGGCAAGCCCATCACCCGGTACGGGCTTATCGCCCGGATCAGGCTCGAGCCCTTTGAAAGGGGAGTTATTCTGCCTCATGAACAGACCTTTTCCAAGGTTAAATCCGAGCGTCTGGAGCTGATCAAGACCTGCCATGCCAATTTCAGCCAGGTTTTCTCCATATTTTCAGACAGGGCCAAGGTGATTGATTCCTTGAAGGCCGCCTTTGCCCAGACAGCACCGGTGTTTGATTTTACCGGCGATGACGGGCTGCATCACAGGCTCTGGCGGATCACCGATCCGGCGCTTCATCAAATGGTTTCAGACGGCCTAAAGGACAAGAGGCTGTTCATTGCAGACGGTCACCACCGGTATGAAACCGCCTTAACCTATCGGGAATGGCGAAGGGAGCAGGACCCCGGCATAGATTCAATGCATCCGGCCAACTACATCATGATGTACCTCTGTTCCATGGAGGATCCGGGGCTGATCATCCTTCCCACCCACCGGCTGGTATCCGACGTACCGAAAGCATCTCAAAACCAGTTTATCCAAAAGGCCCAGGCCTATTTTGACATCGTCTCATTCCCGTTTAGACCGCATGATCCGGGTTCGGCACAACATATCCTAAAAACCCGAATGCGGCCCGGATCCGTGGAGCATCAATTCGGCGTATTCATCAAAAACTCCCCGGAATTCTATATCCTCAGGCTCAAACCGAAAATGATGGATAATCTGTCTGACAACCATATCAAGCCTCCCTTGAAAAAGCTGGACGTCACTGTTCTGACCCGGCTGATCTTTTTTCAAATTCTTGGTTTTGATGATGCGGCTTTGGACAATGAAAAGAGGATTCAATTCAGAAGCCACGAGCATGAGGCCATCGCCTCCATCGCCGCCGGGGAGTTTGACATGGCTTTCATCTTAAACCCCACCACCAATGAACAGGTGAGGGAGGTTGCCGCAAATGGGTTGACGATGCCGAGAAAATCCACGTATTATTACCCCAAGGCACTAACCGGCCTGGTGATAAACGATCTCACCGAAACCCCGTCCGGTCATCCACGCCGGTAAGGAGGAAAGGCGTATCGAAGTCATCCGTTCAGTCGCTGACATCAAAAAGACAACCGCCCGTCTCAGGCGGGAGGGGCATACCCTGGTTTTTGTCCCCACCATGGGGTACCTGCACCCGGGGCATGTCTCCCTCATGGCGGAAGGGAAAAAACACGGGGACAGGATCATCGTCAGCATTTTTGTCAACCCAACCCAGTTCGGACCGGGGGAGGATTACGCCTCCTATCCTCGAAACCTTGAACAGGACCTGCGACTGGCCGAGAAAGCCGGGGTTGACATTGTTTTTGTTCCTGAAAAAGATGAGTTATATCCCGAGGGGTTTGAGACCTTTATTGACCAGAAGGCGCTTCCCCGGCATCTTTGCGGGCTGTCTCGTCCCGGTCATTTTCAGGGCGTTCTTACCATAGTGGCGAAACTGTTTCATTTGGTCGCCCCGCATGTCGCCGTGTTCGGGGAAAAAGACTTTCAGCAGCTGGCGGTTATTCGAAGGATGGTCAAGGATTTAAATTTCGATATTGAAATCATCGGCTGCCCCACGGTCC
>DYLE01000070.1 GCA_020722245.1 Desulfonema limicola | reverse complement strand
ACGCGTGGGGCGTGGCCTTCGGCTACGGCAACGGCAGCCACAACTATAAGAACGACGACAAATACGTCCGCGCCGTTCGGGGTGGACAGTAATGGGTGATTTGGGGATTGGATTATTTGGGTTTTTAAGATGGCAAGATACGAACATCTGCCGATTTACCGGAAAGCCATGGAGCTTTCGGTGTATCTGGACGGGGTGGTGAGAAATTTTTCCCGCTACCATAAATACACCACAGGCCAGGAATTGCGGGATTTGTCCCGGGATATCATCAAATTGATCATCCGTGCCAATTCCGCCGTTGACAAGACAGCGACCCTGACGGAGCTTGTGGAAAACTGCGAAATGTTGAAAACCATGATTTTTTACGCCAAGGAGGTTCAGGCGTTCGCCGGTTTCAATGCATTTCAGCACGCCACGGGCCTGTCGGTGTCCATATGCAAACAGAGCGAGGGATGGTTGCAGAGCAGCAAACGGGGCCGGAATCATCCACCGCCGCCGCAACCTGGGGCGGGTCGATGAGTGCGCCTAGAATACTGTGCGCCTTTTCCGCCGGAATTTTAAATGTAGGTCGGGATTCCAATCCCGACAAATCGGAAAGGGTCAATGCCGGGTTGTGAAACCCGGCCTTAACCGACAAGAAAAAATCCCGGCATGATGATTCAGGGCGCCGAGGCATCGGCGTCCGGTGGAAAAACGCTCAAACAAGCGATCGTAGGTCGGCTTTCCCAAGCCGACAACCAAAAAGGAATGGGGCAATGCCGGGATATGAATCCCGGCCTACGATTGAGGGTTTTTCGCCAAGTGAAAAGGTGACCGGCCGCGTCCTGGTACTGGTCGTCTACTACCAACGCAAACAATGTAAACAACGCGTGGGACGTGAACTTCAACAACGGCAACGACAACAACAACAATAAGAACAACGACAAATACGTCCGCGCCGTTCGGGGTGGAAAGTATTCGCTGCTCTCTTTCGCGTCCATATACAAAGCGTATCTGGACTGCCGGAGAAGAAAACGGGGGACGGTGAACGCGCTTCGGTTTGAGTTCGACCTGCTTGACGGGCTGACCTCTCTGGCGGTTGACCTCCAAAAAGGAACGTATGCGCCATCCCGCTCTGTTTGCTTTATTAATCGGTCCCCGAAACTCCGGGAGATTTTCGCCTCGGATTTCAGGGACCGGATCGTCCACCATCTGGTGGTGCGGGAACTGGAAAAACAGTGGGAGCCGCGATTTATTTTTGATTCCTATGCCTGCCGGAAGGATAAGGGCATTCATGCGGCGGTCAAACGGCTTCAGGGGTTCATGATGAAGGCCACGGCCAGCCGGAAAAAACCGGCGTATTTTTTACAGCTCGACATCCGGTCTTTTTTCATGAGCATTGACAAACATATTCTGTTTTCCATTTTTCAGGGCTCCGGCATTTCGGATGTTATGGGGGATCTGCTTGCGCGTATTATTTTTCATGATTGCACCGAAAATTATTATTTCCGGGGAAATCGCGGCATGCTGAAACAGATTCCGCCGCACAAATCCCTGTTTAAAGTAGGGCCGGATAAGGGGCTGCCCATCGGGAACCTGACCTCCCAGTTTTTCGCCAATGTGTATCTCAATGAGCTGGATCAGTTTGTCAAGCATACCCTGAAATGCCGGTATTATATCCGATATGTGGATGATTTTATACTGATATCCCAATCCCCGGCGGAGCTGGCGGGCTGGCGGGAACGGATTGAGGGTTTTTTGAAAGACCGGCTGGCGCTTGAAATAAAAGCCGGAGACCGCATCCGGCGGGTGAGCGAGGGGGCGGATTTTCTGGGATATATCGTTCGGCCGGATTATATACTGGTGCGCAATCGGGTGGTCAACAACCTGAAATATAAACTGGCCTTGTACAGGGAAAGGATTGTATCAATCGCCGGGAAAGAATCCCGGCCTACGGTAAACGGAATGGGGCAATCGTCCATCGTAGGTCGGGATTCCAATCCCGACAATGGAAAATACCGATTAAGGGATTCCAATCCCGACAGTGCAAAATACCGATTAAGGGATGCCAACCCCGACAATGGACCGGGATTCTTTCCCGTCATTGATCTGGAGCCGGAAACCATCGGCCAATTGTGTCAAACCCTGGCATCCTATATGGGGCATTTTAAACATGCCAATAGCCATCGGCTGCGGACGTCGCTGTTTGAAAAAAATGCCTGGTTGAATGTTATTTTCACCATTAAAGGCGACACTATTCAGGAGCGGCTGAAGCCGCCGCGCAATTTCCGGACTTTTCGGGGACAGTGGAGATTTTTTAAAAGCCGGTTGAAGGGTATTTTGCTGTTCGTCGGAATGGGCAGATTTATAGAATTGTACAATGAAGACGCTATTGTGGTTCAAAGGATCTGCGGGTTGAGGCTGTCGCCAAAAACGCGGGGCATGGGATGTGCGGTAGGTGTGCCGATCTCTCATGCCAGAAAATTGCTGGCCCGGGTTCTGACTGAGGGCCATTCCGCGGCATGGCTGGAAGATGGAGAAGCAGGCCGATATGTCCGATGCCGATATGTGAGGCGAATCGTAGGTCGGGATTTCAATCCCGACTTTCTAAAGCCGACTGTTGTCGGGATATGAATCCCGGGTTTAAATGAAATGAATCTGTTGGGATATGAATCCCAACCTTACGGTGTGCGGAGGTTTTTATGGATTCAAAAGCAATGATGGTTGCCAGAAAATTGCGGTCTAAAATCGCCGAAAAATATATGATTCATGATTTTCGGCTGTTCGGTTCATCGGCCAGGGGCGATCAAAACCGCTTTTCCGATATTGATGTTTTCATCATGCTTCCGGAACTCAATGCGGTCATCGAGGAAGATATCTTTGATATGGCCTATGATTTGGAGCTGGCCCATGATTGCGTGATCGATGTGATTGCCGTAAGCGATCAAAACCTGAACCATGAGACGGATATCGCTCCCGTGTACCGGAATATTTTTTTGGAGGGCGTTTCCTTATGAACCCGGATGGAATGAAGGCCATTGTGTCATACCGCCTGGAACGGGCGGCGGAGTCCCTTCAGGCCGCTGGAATCATGCTGCAAAACGGAATGCTTACAATTGCGATGAACCGGGTTTATTACCCGATGTTTTATGCGGTTCAGGCCCTTCTTATCACCGAAAATGTTGTTTTTTCAAAACATGGACAAGTGAAAGGCCATTTCAACAGAACATTCATCAAAACGAAAATTTTTCCGATAAAAATGGGAAAAATATACAATCGGGCGTTCGAGTACCGGCAAAAGTTCGATTATGTTGATTTCGCCCGGCCCGATGAGGAAACCGTGCGGCAATTTATAGACCATGCAAAGGAATTTCTTGCAAGCATTCGTTCGTATCTTGAGGATAAGATGTCCGGGGCGGTTGCCGATAAATAAAATGGTAGGTCGGCTTTCCAAAGCCGACAATGGCTCATACCGATAAGAATTCGGCTTTCCAAAGCCGACAATGGTGTATACCGATAAAAATCCGGCTTTCCAAGGCCGACAATAAAAAGGAAATGGATCGATGCCGGGTAATGAAACCCGGAATTAAAGGAATATAACGATGCCGGGTAATGAAACCCGGCCTACAAAAAGGAGGGCATCCATGGGACGAAAATTGGCAATCATCTGGATGGTTTGTTTATCAACGGCGCTCTGGACGGGGGCGGGAAGCGCAGCGCTGATCGACAACGGCGACGGCACCGTGACCGACACATCCACCGGCCTGATGTGGCAGCAGTCAGACAGTCAAAACTATGATAATGGGGTTTATACCCCGCGCACCTGGGAGCAGGCCCTTGATTACTGTGAGACCCTGACCCTGGCAGATCACGATGACTGGCGGCTGCCCACCATCAAAGAACTGCGGAGCCTGGTGGATTATTCAAGATATAATCCGGCCATAGATACCGTAAAATTCCCCGGCGCTTTGTCGTCCTGGTACTGGTCGTCTACTACCTACGCAGACTATGTATACACGGCGCGTGGGCCGTGCCCTTCAACTACGGCTACGACGACAGCAGCAATAAGCACTACGACGTATACGTCCGCGCCGTTCGGGGTGGACAGTCTGGGTCATTGGGGGATTTGACCATTATTCTCGATCCCGCCGACGGCGGCTATGTCTCAGGCCCAGGCATTTCCTGCGGCAATGGCTATACGGACTGCCAGGAATCCTTCGCGCTGGGCACGTCGGTGACTTTAACGGCCCAGGAGAATGACGGATATATTTTTCAATATTGGATTGATGATTACGTTTGTTATATCGATTCAACCCTTACGATTACGATGGGTGCGGATAAAACCCTGACGGTTTTGTTTGGAAAACGTCCGGTAATCATACCTCCCATTACCGGGTATTCCCAAATACCGTTTGTTAAGAGAGCCCGATGGCAGGGGCAGCCGCCCGCTGCGCCGGACCCGGGGGATTATTTTAATGATTATGTCATTGAAGGGTATTATAATGATGATCCCCTTTATGGAAAGGCCGCGGCTAATCCATGTAAATGGATCGTTAACGGAACCGGATTCGGGGACTCCTCCGGAGAAATAGAATTCTCAAACAATGACATTGGCGTCGCAAACGTTATATGGGGGGATACGCAAATTAAGTTCGTTCCCATTGTTCCTTATGATTTTGAATCCGATAAAAATGTGCAGATGACCATCACCAACTCTGATGGGGTTGCATCTGACCCCATCACCATTCCGGTCATCGGCATTTTAAAAAGCAGAGGGTACGGCCAATGCACCTGGTATGTGGCGAAAACGCTGATGGATCAACACAGACCCATACCGGATGGACCGATCGGCGCTTATACGACAACCCACGCTATCACCGCAGATTATGAACCATGGCAATGGGATGCCCTGACATTTGGAAGAAAGCATGTGGCGGTCATTATCGGAGAAGTAAGCAGGCGCGATGAACCACTGCAGACGGGGGGCACCCTGACCACGTATGAATTTAAGGTCGGAGAAATGAACGCGGATCCCCCTTGGGGTGAAAAAGAGTCGGTTTTTGATGGGGTATTTGCCGTGAGGGTTGACCCCCTCGGCAGGAAGCGCATTGTAACCAACAAAATGTCCGCGATGAAGGGAGGGTGGGCAACCGGGTATTTTAGAACCGAAGAGCAGCCGACAAAGGTCCATACCGATAAAAATTCGGCTTTCCAAAGCCGACAATAAAAAGGAAAAGGGTCGATGCCGGGTAATGAAACCCGGATTTAAAGGAATATATCGATGCCGGGTAATGAAACCCGGGTTTAAAGGTGTTGATCGATGCCGGGAAAGAATCCCGGCCTACGGTGATAATCGTAGGTCGGCTTTCCAAAGCCGACAATTCGCGCTTGATCTGCCATCCAATTCCTAACAAAGCAGAAAAGACTCGGTGAGCTTTTGCGGAAGGCCATCGGCTCATGCAGCAACCGAAAAGACATTTGCCATTTCAGGAACGGATTCCCCATGCTCAAGACGATCCGCCAGAACGCGAAGCGCAAGCGCTTTAGCCAAAGCAATGGCTTGATCCCGGGATTTCCCGTACACTAAAACTCCGGGCAGATCCGGAATTTCAGCTATTATCCGCCCGTCATCTTCTTGTTCAATTTCAATAGTAAAATTCATATTTTTGACTTCCTGTTTTGATTTAAAATTTTATCATAATTCAGGAGACCTCTACACAATATCTTAGAATAGCATTGAAAGCAAACTTGAATTGAATTCGGAGGACGAATTCGGGGGACAGTATATTGATTATCACCCCTCTGGATTTTTTTCGGGTTTTTGCGGTCCCAAATCCCGCCAATCGCCATGGATGGGCGAACGCACCGGTTCCACTTATGATTTTGGCTGGATGTCTGCGCCCCCATCGCCTTCCAGGGGAAAGACCATTTTTCCGCTGGAGGTGATGTCATAGCCGTCTAAAGAATCGGCGATCTGTTTAAACGGCTATCCTGAAGCATGCCCAAAAAATGCTGGACCCCCTTGTCGAAGAAGCGTTCCTTTGCGATGAGCAGGTCATACCGCTCCCACCGCAGGGGAATAAAACCTACTCCCAGCAGGGTGGCCACCGCCTTTATGCCGGGACCTGCATCCGCCTTGCCGGACAGGATCTCCAGACCCACCTCGATGTGGCCGTTGACCTCATGATGGTAGCCCTTTATTTTTTGGGCATCGACCCCCGCCTTTTTGAGTTCCTGGTCAAACAGAAGCCGTGTCCCGGTTCCGATGGAACGGTTGACGATCTGGATTTCAGGTTTTTGGATGTCTTCAAAGCCTTTGATTTTTTCCGGAGCCTCTTTTCGAATCAGCAGCCCCTGTTCACGGCGGCAGAAATTGACGATGACCGGTTTTTTGTTGAATTCCTGGTTGACCACCTCAAAGTTGTAGTCGTCGCTGTTTTCCTGGAGCAGGTGGGAGGTGGCCATGTGGCACATGTTCCGGCGCAGCGCCCGCAGGCCGCCCATGCTTCCCAGGTTTCCGAAAACCGCGACGTTTCCCTCAAAGCTTTTGTTAAACAGCGAAATGGTCCTTTCGAGGAGCAGGTCGTTGCTGCCGGCGATGATCAGCAGGCCTTCATAGGGGGGCAGCTGATACGTGGCGCCGGGGTAGTTTAAGGTGTTGGTTTCCACCCATTGTTCCAGCAGGTGAACCGGAAACGTCCATTTGCCGGTGACCTTGGAGGCCGGCAGGCCTTTTCCCGCCACCAGGGTGTAGACCATCTTTTCGTTGATGCCGAGGTATTCCGCCACTTCGCGGGTTGAAAGCAGTTTTTTCATGGTGTTAGGCGATCGGTTGTGGGTTGTGTTTAAAAATGGATCGGGAGCCGCCTTTCGTTTTTATCTGTATTTATATATTAGACCTGCCGCGCAAAAAAAATTAAACATTTTGCATTTCAGCGTGAAGCTTGAGCCCCAGCGCTCGCATCACTTTAAGTACCGTGGCGAACTCCGGATTGCCCTCAGGCGAAAGTGCTTTATACAGGCTTTCGCGCCTCAGGCCTGTATCACGGGCGATTTGAGACATGCCGCGGGCGCGTGCAATGACGCCCAGGGCCTGGACCACAACGGCGGGCTCGCCGTCCTCCAGCGCGGCTTCAAGGTAGGCGGCCATATCCTCTGTGGTTTTCAGGTATTCTGCAGCGTCGTAACGTTTGGTTTTAGTTTTTGCCATGATACCCCCTATAAATCACGCGCCAGTCTGAAGGCTGTTTTTATATCGCGATCCTGTGTGCCCTTCCCCCCGCCTGCAAGCAAGACAACCAGATCCTGATCCCTTTGGGTGTAATAGACGCGATACCCCGGCCCGTAATCGATCCGTAATTCCAATACGCCTTTGCCGATTGATTTGACGTCACCGACCAAGCCAAGCTGCAACCGATCAATCCGGATTTGAATTTTCGCCCGCGCTCGACGATCCCGCAACCTATGCAGCCATTTTGAAAACATCTCGGTCTGACGGATTTCAATCATGATTATCTGTATCCTATAGAATACAAAATGTCAAGCAAGAAAAATTAGACTTTGGTTGCCCTTGCCTGAGCATCCCGTGACGTGATATATAATTCAATATCGGGAAAGAATCCAGGATTATAAGGAATGTATCGATGCCGGGTTATGAAACCCGTAGGGTGTTGATCGATGCCGGGTATGGAGACCCGGGTTTAAAGGAATGTATCGATGCCGGGAAAGAATCCCGGTTTTAAAGGTGTTGATCGATGCCGGGTATGGAAACCCGGCCTACGGCGATAATCGTAGGTCGGCTTTCCAAAGCCGACAAAGGCCCATACCGATAAAAATTCGGCTTTCCAAAGCCGACAATGGCCCTTTCCAAAGCCGACAAAGGTGTTATACGGCCCCATCATGAATGAGAAGAAGGACAAAAACGACCGGATTGAGAAGCTGATCACGTTTTTCAAGTCCATGAAGGCCCAAAGGCCGGCAAGCAAGGAGCCGGACTACTCCTCCTGGAACCAGACCGAGGAACAATACCAGAAGCAGCAGGCCGAATGGCTGGCTGAGATTGAAAGAAGAAAAAAGAAAAAGTCCGGCAAGAAGGATAAACCATGCAGGTCGAACCGGTGATCGATTATATTGTGGGCTGGCTGGAGGACTATTGCCGCGATGCCAGAATGGAAGGATTCGTGGTGGGGGTTTCGGGCGGTATTGATTCCGCGGTGACCTCCACCCTCTGCGCCAAAACCCAAAGGGCGGTGCTGGCCCTAAACCTGCCGATTTATCAGGACAGCCGCCAGGCCTCGCTTGCGGCCGAGCATATCCAGTGGCTGGAAAAGCGGTTTCCTAATGTGAAGGGGGTTTTTCTGGATCTGACCCCGGTGTTTGAGTCCATTGAGAAAACCCTGCCTGACGGAATCCAGGACGGCCTGACCATGGCCAACACCCGCTCCAGGCTGCGGATGCTGACCCTTTACGCCTTTGCCGGGCATCATCGCATGCTGGTGGCGGGCACGGGAAACCGGGTGGAGGACTTCGGGGTCGGTTTTTTTACCAAGTACGGCGACGGCGGGGTTGACCTTTCCCCCATCGCCGATCTGATGAAATCCGAGGTCTATGAAATCGGAAGAAGCCTGGACGTCATCGAGGGGGTGCTGAATGCCCCGCCCACGGACGGCCTGTGGCCTGACAACCGGAGCGATGAGCAGCAGATCGGTGCAAGCTATGATGAGCTGGAGTGGGCCATGCGGTTTGACGAGTCTTTAAAGGATGAAGGTGGTCTGAGCGGCCGGGAAAAAGAGGTGCTTTCCATATACCGCAAATATCGACAGGCGAACCGCCATAAGATGACGCCGATACCGGCGGCGGTCATTCCAAAGACGCTTCGATAGCCAGGAGGGATCATGGAACATTTTGAAAATCTGCTCAACGCCGAGGATTTCGACGGCGCTGCAAACAACCTGGCCTTTGAGTTCAGGAAGAGGCACGCCCTGCCGGAAATCTACCAGCTCGGGCTGGTGGTTCATGACGTGGAGAAAGCCGCCGAAGGCCTTGAATCTGCGGGGATCGGCCCGTTTTTTATCGCCGCCGGCGCTCCGGTGTTCTGGCATGAGCGGGGGAAGGCGCGGGACATCTCCGGAAAGCTGGGCATCGCCTATTATCACGGGCTTGAGCTGGAGCTTCTGGAGCCGACAAAGGGGTCGGATTTCTACCGGGACTGCCTTGACCCGGATGGCGGCATCGTCATTCAGCACCTGGGGTTTCTGGTCAAGGATGTGGACGACTGGGCCGACCGGCTGACCAAGGCCGGGTCCCCGGTCTGGGTGCGCGGCAGGCTTCAGACCGGGCCGATGAAGGCCGAATTCGCCTACATGGACACGGTGGATGCCTGCGGCATGGTCATCGAGTTCATCTCCTGGCGGTTTCTCGGCTGGTCCATGAAGCCGCCCTCCGGCCTGTTCCGCGCGGTGGGCCGGCTTGAAAAGTGGACCGGGAAAAGGTGTATCCCGTTGTAGGGTGACGGTTTGCCTGTTTTAGGTTTCGGCTTTCTCTTTCGCCTTGCGCTGTTTTCGGGCTTCCAGCAGCATTTCGACAACCGCCCTGTGCTCCGGGCTCTGGAGCATGATCGCCTGGTGGGCCGCCTCCCAGTCCAGAAGCTCTTTTAAGCTGTGGTCAAAGCTGGTTTCAAGCCCCTGTTTGATCAGGGCCAGCGCCCTTAAGGACTTCTGAGCCAGCTTTTCCGCAAGGGCCATGACCTCGTTGTCGAGCGCCTCCGGCGGCACGGATTTATAGATCAGCCCTAAGCCGGCGGCTGTTTTTCCGTCGATCTCCTCCCCCAGAAACCCGATTTGCCTTGCCTTGACAAGCCCCACCAGCCGGGGGAGCAGGTATGTTCCGCCGGTGTCCAGAATGACGCCGATGTGAATGAAGTTTTCGCAGAACCGGGCGTCATCCGCCGCGACCACGAAATCCGAGGCCAGCGCCAGGTTGGATCCCCCGCCGTATGCGGCCCCTCGAAGCTTTGCGATCACGGGCTGGGGAATCTCTCTGAGCCTGCGCACCAGGCGGGAGAGCAGCCGCAGCCCCTCCAACCATTCGGGCGCGGAATGATTCTCCTCAAACAGCGAAAAATCCGAACCCGTGCTGAAGTGGGCTCCGGCCCCCTGCAGAATGACGACATGGACCTCCGGATTTGAAGCGAGCTGCTCAAAGGCCTCCATCAGCCCGAATACGATATCCTGGTTCATGGCGTTCATCACCCGCGGCCGGTTTAAGGTGAGGGTACAGATCCTGTTTTTCACGTCCATCAAAACCGCCTTTTCGGACATTTTTTCAAACCTCCTGTCACTATTGACAATCTTATAAAAAATCGTAAATCGATTTTTTACTCGTGAGGGAGGATTTCTCCTCCCCCGCCGTTTGAATAAAATTCAAATGGTTCCACATCCACCGCCCTTGCACATCCACGGGCAGACAGCTCCTTCGCCTGAGCGCCTCGCCCACTCCT
>DYLE01000069.1 GCA_020722245.1 Desulfonema limicola | reverse complement strand
GTTCGCGGCTGCTTGTTTGTTTGTCATTTTGTTTTCAAGCAAAGAACAGATAATCGAATACCGACTCACTTCTTTCATGGTTAATGCCGCCGCCTGTTGCATTGAGCACCTCCTTGAAGGAGAAGACGCCCCATTTATTTAAATTTTTAAAGGGTGACATAATCATATTGCATTAACATTAAGCAAGAAACTGCTTGACGCCGCCGACATCAAGCTGCCTTCAGTTTTACCGGCAAGAAAGGTCCACGTAGCCACGAGGAAAAAATTGACATCAGAACGTAAATCCATTTAAATTCAAATGGGTAATACAATCTTTGCTTAAAAAAATTTGGAAGATCCGTTACATGCAATGCGCAAGGCGTAGGCGGACGGGTTTATCCTTACTGACCGGAAAGAAAACGGGAATGATTTTTCATGGGTATCAAAGGTGGCTTTGGTAAATAAAATCCGTGCCGATTTAAATGATTATCCACCAATCAACCGATTGATTACGCTTGCCAACCGCAGCCGACCCCGAATCTCCATACGGTAAATGCCGACCGCGCCATTGACGGGCCGGTTTAGTTCAACAACATTTTATCCATCATCCCTTTAACCTGTTTTGATATCCGGCGTCCTCGACGGCGGTCAACCGGGCCGATAACGCCTTTATCTTCAGCGCCAGACGGGATGAAGGATAAAACGCTGTTCGTTGCTGTAGTGAAAGATAGCTTTTTACAATTCCATCAAACTTAAAGCGCGCTCGTGTTCCAGGATTCGCGGGGGAGTGAGGACTGCGGTTTGAATTCAAAAAAAACCCCTACCCGGCAAGGCGCACGGATTTTCGGCTACAGAAAGTATTGGGCGATATTAATATGCCATTGCAGGGCATCTAAGGTCCGGACAATGGTTTTCTTATACCCCCCATCGGGATTTTTCTCCGCCAAATCAAACAGAACCGCGTCCACCAGGTTCCCGCTGCTGTCTGCGATGATCAAAACACGCGGCCGGTCCGCGATGCCGGGGTTGTTTTCATATACCAGACCCAGCTCCCCGGAATCCAAGACAGCAAGGGTGCCGACGGGGTAGATGCCGATCATATTGATGAAAATTTGAAGCAAAAACAGATCCAGATGGTTCACGGTCCGCTTGATCATCAGGTTCAGCGCCGCGTCCGGCGTCATGGGGGTTCTTGAGTAGACCCGGGCCGAGGTCATGGCGTCATACCTGTCCGCAAGGCTGACGATCCGGCTGAACAGATCCAGGTTCAAGGCCTTTGTTACCTTTGGATAGCTGGACTTGGTATCGGAGAGATGATGTTCAAACGCAACGATAAGGGAACGAAGAAGAATAAAATCCAACTGCCTCATCTTCATCAAAATCCGGACACCACACACCGGATGTCTTCGCATGACCCGCCATTCCTCTTCCGTGAGTTGGGCAGTTTTATTGAGGATCTTTTTGGGGACCTTCAGCTTTCCGATATCGTGCAGAAGCGAAGCCATGCCCAGTTCAATGAGCTGCCGCTTGCTCAGGCCCAGCCGTTGGCCCAACGCCATCGCAAGGATACTGACGTTCACGGAATGATGGTAGGTGTATTCATCATAGGTTTTAATGGAGGTCATGCCGATCAAAATCTGCTCCTGGGAGATGATGTGATCCACAAGGGATACAATCATCCGCTTGGTTTTTTTAAGTGAAACCTTCTCCCTCCGCTGGATCCCCCCCATGAGCCCCTTGGTAAAGGAAACCGCCCTGAAATACGATTTTTTCACCATCTCCCGGGCATCGAGGAGGTCCTTTTCAGGTATTTTTTTCAGACGGTGAACCCGGATACTGCCCACATAGGCCATCTTCTGTTCAATGAATTCAAAGGGATTGACGACCGGCGCTTTCACGATGGCCTTGGTCAGGGTAACGATATCGTTTTCTCCAACCCCGGGTTGAATGACCACGCCGCCGATGCCCAGGTTTCGGAAAAGCCGGACCAGGTAGTCAAAATTAATCATCACCTCGGAGACATAGCGGACCCTGAGTTCGTTGATAAAAAAGAAGTCCCCCCTCAGCTCAAGGACAAACCCCCCTTCAATGGCAATATACTCGCTGATCTGGGAAATAAAACCGCTGATGGCCCTGCTCACGGCGAGGTTTTCGACCTCATGGACCTCAGAGGACCTCAAAATCACAGCCAGCTGGTTGATCAGGCTGATTCCGTGTTTTGACGAATCAAACCCGTTTTTGAGCCTCATGTTCTATCCCCTCAATCGCTGCGTGGGAAAATTCCCTCAATACCCTGCTCCGGGCATTCATGCATTTTTGTAAATACGGCAACGCCTCCGCCGCACCGATCAACCCGAGGCAGTAAGCCGCGCAGGCCCTTTTTTCGTCGGCCCGGGCGTCGGGGAACAGGCGTTTTTTCATCAGCATTTCGATCAGCTGATCCACCACCGCCTTATCCTTCCATCGGGAAAGGGTTTGGAAATACAGTTTTTTTTCATTAAATTCCTTGTCGGCAAAGGACTTTTCGGAGATTTTGGCCATCAACAGGTTACGGGCCTCTTCAGAACCCAGGCCGCCCAGCGCCCGGACAGCGGCCAGCCTCAACTGAATCGGGGTATTATCGCTCAGATACGCTGCCAACACCGGCAGGGCCCGGGGCCCTCCCATCTCCCCCAGCGCCCGAATGATCTCCAGCCTGACCCGCTCATCCGGATGGTCGATCTTTTTCAACAGATAATCCACGGCCCGGGTGTCCCCCACGGAGCGAAGCACATAGATGATATTGCGCACGACATACCATTCCGGGCTGTCCAGTCCCTGCACAACGGTCAAAAAATCCAGAGGACAGAGTTTTTCAAGGACCTCAAGCACCACCTTTCGGGCATGAATGGTCCCCAGCATGGACAATAAATTCATAAACGGTTGAATGGAATTTTTATCAAAATAGGGGATCAATTTTTTCACCGAGGCGGAATCGGTCTTATCCCCGGTGTCTAGGTATTCGCCCAAGAGATAAATAGTCGGCTCGCTTCCGACAAACGCAAAAATTTTTTCGATGTTTTCCTTTATCGCATTGGACACCTTATCGATGGAGGCGATCTGCTTGAGCCTTTCTAAAGCCCCCACCACCACGCCGATGGTTCTGTTTCGAATGGCATACTCGATGGCCTGACTCAAAAAACCGCAGGACTCCGCAACCTCCGATTGGGTTTTCGAGTCCGCGAATACCTCAAAAATGATGTCCATCAGCTTTGCGATTTTATCCCCGGCGTCGGCTTCAAGTTCATGCTCCATCATCTCCCGGTCGCCGGCCTGGATCGCGGGGGGGTTGACCTTTTGGTGCGGCTCCTGAATGGACACGGCATGATGCGCAAGGGCTTTAACCTGATCCGGACTGTTTTTTACCCGGGTAGCCTGGGAGACGGCCTCGCTTTCATAATCCTCATCGGCGAGAAAGGTGTCCTCCACGACATACCGGATGTAACGAAAATCGCTTTCCCAGAAAAGGGTCACGGTATCATCATCTAAAACCACGTTTTCAAAATCCTGGGAGATAATCTTCAAAAAGGCCGTCATTTCTTCAAAAGGCATGCGCTTTGAAAAGGTCAGCTCCCGCAGCCCGTCTTTATACAAAAAAAAGGCCAGGTTCTCATCCTTCTGGACCTCATTATGGTAAATTCGTTCATCCTCGTAATAGATATCATAGAGCCGGATCCTGAAAATCAGCTTGTCTTTTAAAGCAAAGAAAAGCTTAAATTTCTCAAAGGTATCCTCAAGGGTATTGATATAGATCGGATTGTTTGAAGGATACATGCGAAGGGTTTTGCGTGCCTTCAAACAGGCTTGAAGAACGATTTTTGCGGATTTAATCTCTTCGCCGGTTTCCATGGATTCCGCCTGTACTGCATTTCCTGAATGTTCGGAAACAAGTTAAGCCCGGCTGAAACGGCGTCGGACCCCATGTGACGGTTGAAATGATCTTTTATATCACTTTTTTTCATGTATTGCAAAAAATTTTTGTCATGGAAAACCTGCGTGTCATCAGCAATGCGCCGGCATCGGAAAGATACAAATACCTGGAACCTGAACTGAACGAACCGGCGCGGATTTCCTATTCGGCGCCCCGCATCAACAAATACGATAACATCATTCGCGAAGCCGCCGAGGCGCACGGCCTCCGGTTTGGGCTCTTGAAGGCCGTCATTCACGTGGAGTCGGGGTCTGATCCCTAGGCGATTTCCAGGGCCGGGGCCATGGGGCTGATGCAGCTCATGCCTGAAAACTGCGACCTGTTAAACGTCCGGGACCCGTTTGACTCCTATGAAAACCTGAAGGCCGGCACTCAATACTTCAAAGGCTTGCGGGAACGATACGGCTGAATCTGCCGTTGACCCTTGCCGCCTATGACGCCGGACCAGACGCTGTCAACCAGTACCAGGCCATCCCGCCTTAGCCGGAACGCAAAACTTCGTTGAAAGGGTGACTACTACGATCTCTTCCTAAGCCATCACGATTAACCCCATAGACGATGCGTCAGGACATCCATGCCGCCCATCGACCGGCTTGAGACACTCCACCGTCTCTACCGAATCTATGACCGGTATACCGCTTCCCTTAAACTTGCGTGCAGAAAACACCGCCGCGCCTGTAATGTAACCCTGACAACCCTCGAGGGGTATGACATCCTGCATGCCCTGGATCTGGACCGCATCCCCGCCATTCGCAAGGCTGATGAAAAACAACTGGAAAAACCCCGTTTTATACCGGCTGTCACCACCAACCGGCTGTCTGAAATCTGCGTGTCCGGCAAAGGCGCCGCCTGATGTCAACACAAGACTGCAGGCGCACCGGCATCGCTGAAATCGACGAATTTACAATAACCGTCAACCCCCTTTTCCTGCAGGTCATCGAGCCTATAGATCAGGATGGATTTTCAGGCAACCTGTCGGACATCCTGACGACGCTTACGGCAGATAACGGCAGGGATGAAAAGCTTGGCCCTTCTTCCACCTTGATCCCCAACGCGCCCATTCCCGCCCTGTCCCCCGGCGCACCAGGACAAAATCACACCCATCCTGAACGCCATGGACGCCATCCTTAAAGCATCTCACCCGTTTTTGTGAAAAGCGCAGTCTTTCCTCGAATCCGCTGCTTGACGCATACAAACCCGTCTGGTCCGGATTCAACGGCTTCATATCCCCCCTATCCCTATCCCTTCCGTTCTTCTGATTCCCGGCGCCGGTCTCCACTACGTTGCTCCTTTCCGTCCACATGAAACGATGCGACCCCTCTACATCCGATCTTACCTCATTTCGCGCGACGAGACCCATTGCCATTTAAGTTTAAGCTTGATCTTTTTTATGATTAGATTTTAAAGTAAAATCAATGGGGATGGAGTCCCCCATAAATAAACCGCCCGGAGGGCTGATGACTCCTACCGGCAGTAATTTACGGTAGGATTTTTTTATATGCGCCAGGCGGTTTTTTTTTATTTTTTGAGCGGCTGCTGAAAGCTATTACATATATTTTTAAATATTTCGCACGTAGAACCTCAGTAATTTAATGCCAGGGGGATTTATAATGACGCGTGAAACACGCTCCTTCAATAATCGTATTTCTATTGAAGCGCTGCTGGAAAAAACCGCTGATGCAACTGTAAAACTCGGCCCGGAATTTCAACATTATCACCGCAATCTTATAAATCTCAGCAGCCGTTTTACCGAAGGTCGGTTTCACCTGGCCGTTCTCGGGCAGTTCAAACGCGGCAAAAGCACACTGCTTAACGCCCTTACGGGCGAGGCGATCCTTCCGGTCGGGGTTATCCCCTTGACCGCCGTCCCGACATTCATCCAGTATGGTAACACACCGGAAATCAGAGTAAAATATAAGGACGGCCGGCCGGCGGATAAATTTTCCGGCGGTTCGATTGATGAAAGGTCCGCATACATGGCCCGGTTCGTCACCGAAGAAGGCAACCCGCAAAACAGAAACGGCGTGGCCGAAGTGGAAGCGGATCTGCCGGCGTCCATTCTTTCCAGGGGCGTGGTATTGATCGACACGCCGGGGATCGGCTCCACGTTTCGGCACAACACCCTGGCTACCCTTAATTTTTTACAGCAGTGCGACGCAGCCCTGTTTCTGATTTCAGCGGACCCGCCCATTACCGAGGTGGAACTGGAATTTTTACGGGAGGTTCAGAAAAAAGTCCCCCGCCTGTTTTTCGTTTTAAATAAAATCGATTATCTGGATGAGCAGGAGCTTGAACAGGCCCTGGATTTCTACAAACACGTCCTGTCCGAACAGGCGGGCCTGAACAACGAATCGCCCGTTTTTTGTGTATCGGCCCGCAACGGCCTGAAAGCAAGGGCCATGGACGACGCCGAAGGATGGACCGCCAGCGGAATGGCTGAATTGGAAACGTTTTTGATGGAATTTCTCGCCAGAGAAAAGTTTAATGCCCTGGCCGATGCCGTCTCACTCCGGGCGGTTGACTTGATCGATGCCACGCTTATGGAAGCTGGCATCGTCGTCCAGGCATTACAGCTTCCCCGGCAGGTTCTTGAAAAAAAAATCGCGCTATTTGAGGAAACGCTGAAACAAACCGAAAACGAGCGAAGACTGATCCATGACGTTTTGGAAGGCGATAAAAAGCGGGTTCTGGTTTTTCTGGAAGAGCAGGCCCGGGAGCTGCGCCGGGAGGCCGAAAAATTTTTAACGGATATTATGCAGCAAAGCGCCGGCAAAAACAATTACGCCAAATCCAGGAAGATTGACATCCAGAATGCCTGGGCCGAAGCCATACCCGTTTTTTTCGAACAGCAGCAGGCGACGCTGAATGAACAGGTCAAGCAACGCCTGCTGGAATGTCTGGCCTCCCATGAGCAGCGTCTGGATCAGCTCGTCGAAACCCTTCATCATACGGCCGCCGATCTTTTCCAGGTTCCCTACCATCCTCAGCGTCGCCAGGAGGCCCTGGAGATCCAACGAAAGCCTTACTGGGTTTTGAATACCTGGAATACGGATGCGCTCCCCTTGCTTAAATCCACGGAACAGCGCATGGATGAACTGGTGCGGCGCAATGTTGAAAACATCCGTTGGTCCATGCTCCAGAACTTAAACATTTCATTTGCCCGCTTCGCTTCCGGGGTCAAGGAGCGGCTGGCGGAAACCGTGGCCGCCACCAAGGGCGCCATGGAAGCCGCCAATGCCCGCCGCGAGGCCCAAGGCGGAAGCGCCGCCGCTGAGGTGGATCGTCTTGGCGATCAAATTGCACGGTTGAAAAGATTAAAAGCGGAGTTAGCCGCTTTTGGCCCGAAATCAACGAATTGATTTGACCGGGAAGGATCGCGGTGATGGATTCAATGCGGAACAACGAGAAATCTGATCATGATCCAACAATAACCGAGACCGCATGCGCTGAACCGGGAATAGCTTCAGCCGTCGCGGATAACGGATCCGGCACATGGCTGAACCGCACGGTGGGCGGCGCGGGAATCACCAGCGCCCTGGGAGATTTCTGTTATGAAACCACCACGGTGATTCTGCCGGGCTTTCTGGCGGTGCTGGGCCTTCCCGCCGTTGCTCTGGGGGTCATTGAGGGGGTCGCCGACGCCGTGGCCAGCTTCACCAAAATGGCCGCGGGCTTTATTGCCGATAAGCTCGGCCATCGCAAACTGCTGGTTCTTGTGGGATATGGCCTGACGCCGGCCGGGCAAGTCCTGATCGCCCTGGCCATGGGCTGGCCCCTCCTGCTCCTGGGCCGCCTTGTTTCGTGGTTCGGCAAGGGACTTCGCGGTCCTCTTCGGGATGCCATCGTGGCCCAGGCCATCAGCCCATCGACCCGGGGCCGGGCTTTCGGATTTCATCGGGCCATGGACACGGTGGGCGCCGTATTGGGGCCGCTGCTCGGCGTGGCCCTTCTCGGCTGGGCCCAGACCCTCAACCGGGCGGATCAAACCGGCCCTTTCCGCATGGTCTTCTGGTTGACCCTGATCCCGGGCGCGCTGGCGGTGCTTTCATTCCTGGTTCTGGTGAAAGACCCCGGACATGCGCCCAATCCGGCCCTGCAATTCTGGACGACGCTTCGGGATCTGCCGGCGCGCTTCAAGCGGTATCTGGGGGCGGTGGGATTGTTCGGCATCGGGGATTTTTCCCACACCCTGCTCATCCTGGCGGCAACCCAACGGCTTGCCCCTTCGCTGGGGGTGGTCCAGGCCGCTCAGGCGGCCGGCATGCTCTATGTGTTGCGCAATGGGATACAGGTGGGGGCGTCTTATCCCATCGGCATGCTGGCGGACCGCCTCGGCTCCATGCCGGTTCTGGTATTCGGCTACCTCCTTGGCGTCCTTACGGCGGCCCTGACCGCCGCCGCCTTCTGGTTTTCCATCAGCAGCGTGCTGTTTATGGGAGCCGTTTTCGTCATCGCCGGTCTTTACATGGCCGTGCAGGAGGCCCTTGAGGCGGTGGCGACGGCCGACATCGTCGGTTCAGACAACCTGTGCATGAGTTTCGGGGCGCTGGGCACCGTCAACGGATTCGCCAAGTTTTTTTCCAGTTCCCTTGTAGGGATGTTATGGACCGCCGCTTCGCCGATCTTCGGCTTCGGTGCGGCCGCGTTGCTCATGGCCGCCGGCGCCCTTGCCATGCTGCGCGTGAAACAGGCATGATCGGAAAGATGTTTGAATCCGGAAAAAATATAAAGATCTGAAGGACGCATTTCGCCGGGAAGTGTTTACGCCGCTGAAGAAACAAGACCTTATCACCGATGCCGATTGATACAAAAAATCATCCTTCTGAAAACCGCCGGCCGGCTCTCCCAATATAAAGTGCCCCCTAAACCTGCGTTGACACCGAACAAACTGAGATGAAGGATAAGTCTTGCATCGAAACGCCTTTTTGTAATTTAATAAAATCTATAGGCCGTCACAATCGGTTCAAAACATCAATCTGACGGATCAGACAGAATCATGGGGGAGCTACGAACAGAAGGATGAACACCATGCGATCCATCAAAACCAGCACCCAGGTTTGCGCGATCATCGGCAATCCCGTCTCGCACAGCCTTTCCCCGGCGATCCACAACGCCGCGTTCGCCGCCCTTGATCTGGATTTTGTTTACCTGGCCTTTCGGGTGGAGGATGTGGGCAATGCCCTGGCCGGCATGCGGGCGCTTGAAAACTTCCGCGGCATGAGCGTCACGATCCCCCACAAGATGGAGGCCGTCAGGCACGTGGACGCCGTGGAACCGGTGGACCGGCAGATCGGCGCCATCAATACCGTGATCAACGACAACGGAAAGCTCCTGGGACTGGGCACAGACGGCCCGGGCGCGTTAAAGGCCCTGTCCGAGGCCCAGGTGACGATCTCGGGTAAAAACGTATTGATCCTTGGAGCCGGAGGCGCGGCCCGGGCCATCGCCTTCACCCTGGGCCAGCAGGCGCATCCGGCGGCCATTGAACTCATGGATATCAATCCGGATCTGCGCAACCGGCTGGCGGCTGATCTGACGGCCGGAACCGACACCCTGATCCGATCAAACCCATTGACGGATCATCTGCTTGCCCAGGCCATGGATCTATCCGATATCGTGATCCACTGCACCCCTGTGGGCATGCATCCCAGGACAGAAGCCTGCCTGGTTCCGGCTCCGCTGTTTCGACCGGGGCAGGCGGTTTTAGACATCGTCTACACCCCCATGGAAACCACCCTGCTGAAAAACGCCAAATCCAGAGGGGTTCAGGCGATCTCCGGGGTGGAGATGTTCATTTATCAGGCGGCGCTTCAGTTTGAGCGCTTCACCGGGGTTGATGCGCCGGTCGAGGTGATGCGGCAGGTGGTGATGGAGCATTTAAGACCATGAACCTGGTGTTGATCGGATACCGGGGAACCGGCAAAAGCGAGGTGGGAAAGCTCCTTTCCGAACGGCTGAACATGCCCTGCGTGGGCATGGACGCCGAGATCGTTCGACGCGCCAAAATGCCCATTCCGCAGATCGTGGAAAAATTCGGCTGGCCCAGGTTCCGGGATATGGAAACCGAGGTGGTAGAGGATCTCTCCAGCCGGGATCATCTGATCATCGATACCGGCGGCGGGGTGATCGAGCGGCCGGAAAACATTTCGGCGCTGAAAAAAAATGCTCAGGTTTTCTGGTTAAAGGCGTCGGTGGCGGTGATCGTATCGCGCATTCAGAAAGACACCCAGCGGCCGGCCTTGACCGAGGGCCGCAGCTTCACCGAGGAGGTGGCGGATGTCCTTGCCCGCAGGGTTTCAAAATACAAAAGCGCGGCCCATCATGAAATCGACACAGACCCCTTGACCCCAAAGCAGGTGGCCGATCAGATCATCGCCATCTGGCAGAAAGACCCTTAAAAAAATGGGTAGCGGATGTTTACAAAAGCCTCTCATCAAAGGCTTTTTTTAACGGTCATCGCGGGTTAAAAATTTTAGCTGCATCTATAGAGATTCCTATTGCGGGCCTGATCTGTCGCGGTAGGGATACCGGTTGCCCGGCACCCCCCGCACAGATCCCGGCGTG
>DYLE01000068.1 GCA_020722245.1 Desulfonema limicola | reverse complement strand
TATGCGAATGTTCATGTAAAAAATCAAACAGGTTGCCGGTTATGAATGCCTGCCTTTTTGCCCTCCCGGGGCGGTCAAATTTGAACGAGGTTATTTTATTGACAGGATGCATCAGTTTATATAATGTGACGTCACTTTTATGCTGTCCGGCCAGGCATCGCCTGAATATCGGCGATGGGCAAATCCCGCTTTGAATTTTTTTTAAGGCGCTTTATGATGGAGGAAGAGAAAAAGCTCTCGCGCCGGGAAAAGGACCGGCTAAGACACCGCCGCCCGTGAGCTTTTTTCCGAAAAGGGATACGCCTACGTTTCCATGAACCAGATCGCCCACCGGGCCGAATTCACCATCGGCGCCCTCTACAGGTTTTTTAAAAACAAGGAGGACCTGTATCATGCCCTGCTGGTCGATACGGCCGAGCAATTTCACTCCGCCCTTTCAGAAGTGCTTGATGCAAAAGAGGAATGCCGCCAAAAGATTAAAAATTATATTCGGTTCTTTGGAGAGCTGTTCATGGCCAACGCCCGGGCGATCCGCCTTTATTTCGCCGAAACCTTCGGCGTAAGCTTCAACCTTCGGGCCGCCCTGACCCAGGAGCTTCAGGCCTACCATGATGACATTTTGAACCGGTTGAAAATCGTGTTCTCGGAAGGGATCAGAAAAGGGGTCTGCCACGGGATTGATCCGTATTCCATGGCCCTGGTTTTAAACAGCATGCTTTATGCCTTTTTTTTTCAGCTGTCTATATGATCCGGACAAGCATCCACTTAAAAAAAAATAGCTCCATCATCGAGCGGGTTTTTTTTAAAGGCGTGATGTTATCGAAGGGGGATGATCGTGAATAAGACAAACAGCAAGGAGGGGCTCAGGCGCGCCGGCCGCCTGGGGGCCGCGGTTTTGGTTTTCCTTCTGCTTTCGGCCTCAGGTGGGTCCGGCGCTCAGGAAGCGTTCCTTTCCCTGGAAGATGCGGTATCGGAAGCCATTCGGAACAACGCGCTGATAGAGGAGGCGATTGAGAAACAGCGGGCGGCCATCGAGGACCGGAAAAGCGCCACCGCCGATCTTCTGCCGAAGCTGTCCGCCGAGTACAGCTATTCCTATATCAAGGAGGAGCCGTATGTCCGGTATGATGTGCCCGGGGTCGGCGCCACGGAATTTCCGCTCTGGGGAGATGACCGGTTTTCATGGAATGTGAGCGCGACCCAGCCGCTGTTTACCGGGTTTGCGCTGACCACCCGGCGCAGGATCTCCGAACTGGGCGTTCGCATCGCACAGATTGAAAAAGAACAGGCGGTGATGGATGTCACGCGAAACACCAAGGTCAGCTATTTCAATATCCTGCTTGCCGAAAGCTACGTGGAGGTGGCCGATGAAACGGTCCGGCAGCTTGAGGCGCATGTGGAGGATGCTAGGCGGTTTTATGATCAGGAACTCATTCCCAAAAACGACCTTTTGAAATCCCAGGTAGCCCTGGCCAATGCCCGACAGAAACAGGTGGATGCGGGAAGCCGCCTGGATGTGGCGGTGGCGGCGTTAAACACCATCCTGCGGCGGGACATCACCGAAAAGACAAGGGTCATGAAGGTGGATTTAAAAAGGTCCGCCGGCCTTGAGCTGTCCGATCTTGTCACCTATGCCATGTCGCACCGGCCGGAATTAAAACACCTGGACGCCGCGCTTATCCAGGCCGATCTGGGTATCCTTATGGCCCAAAGCAATTTTTATCCCAAGCTGTACCTCACCGGCCGGTACGAGCAGCTCGGCGATAACCCTCGCGCGACGAACAATGAATTCGGAAACGCCTACAACACCATCATCGGCGCCCAGGCGGTGTGGCCGTTTTTTGAATGGGGAAAGACAAGGGCCGAAGTGAACAAGGCCAGATATGATAAGAAAGCCCTTGACGCAAAGGTCGAGGGGATTCGGGACAGCATCCGGCTGGAGGTGAAAAACGCCTTTGAGCAGCTTCTGGTGGCGGATAAAAACATCGGCACCGCCCAGGAGGCGCTCGACCAGGCCGAGGAGAACTTCCGGATCACCAACCTTCAGTACCAGCAGCAGGTCACCACCTCCACCGAGGTGCTGGACGCCCGAGCATTTCTGACCCAGGCGGAAATGAACTACTACAGCGCCCTTTACGGATACATGATCGCCCGGGCCGACCTGGAAAGGGCCGTCGGCGTTAAAGATCATGAGCTGGAAACACGCTAACCCATGAGGAGATGAGTTGATGAGCAACCCAACACCCCGAAAAAGCAAGGCGGCCTTTTTTGTCGGGCTGACCATTTTCCTATGTCTGGCCCTTGTTGCCTTAAACCTCTGGCGGGCCAGGAATAAAGAGGTTAGCCGGGTTGAAACCGCAGCGGCCGTTCCGGTGGCAATAAGCCCGGCGGTCAAGGGGGAGCTGGACTGGTTTACGGATGTGACCGGAAACCTTCTCCCGATTCGAGCGGCGGCCGTTTATGCCAAAATTCCCGGAAAGATCATCGAAGAGATTTTCGTGGAAAAGGGGGACTGGGTTGAGAAGGGGCAGATGATCGTTTCCCTGGAAAAGGACCAGATTCAGACCCATCTCAATCGGGCGAGGGCGTCGGTGGAGCTGGCCCAGGCCCAGGTGGACGTGCTGGAAAAGGATTTTTCCCGTATTGAAAACCTCTACCAGACCAAGACGGTCCCGAAACAGAAGCTGGACCATGCCCAGGCCGAGCTGAATGTGGCCCGGGCCCGGCTCAAGGAGGCCCAGGCGGCCTTAAAGGAGATCGAAGTCTTATACAAAGATCACAATATTTATGCCCCTCTGGCCGGCATTGTGGCCGACCGGTTCGTGGATCCGGGGAACCTCACGGACAAGGAGCTCAGGATATTGACGATCTATGATGAACGGGTGCTCAAGCTCGAGCTGACGGTGGCGGAAAAGGAGCTGTCTCATATTCAGAAGGGGATGGAGGTGAGCTTTACGGTGGATGCCTGGCCGGGCCGGAGTTTTTCCGGTACCGTGGCCATTATTCATCCCACCATCGACCCGGCAACGAGGACCCTTAAACTGGAGATCCACGTTGAAAACGACGGGTTTGTATTGCGTTCCGGCATGTTCGCCCATGTCCGTCTTTATTTCGGAAAAAAGCAGGCGCTGCTGATTCAGCGGGAGAGCCTAAACAAGATGCCGGGCACCGGCAGTTATTATGTTTATGCGGTGGACAAGGGGAATGCCTGTTTAAAAAACATCGAGATCGGCATCCAGCAGGGGAACCTCGTGGAGGTCCTGTCCGGCCTGGCGGAAGGCGACCCGGTGGTGATTCAGGGACAGAACCGGTTGAGGGACGGGGCGGCCGTGGAAGTTGTGGATAAGGTCGACGCCGCAAACCCGTAAAGGAGCAATCCATGAAACTGCCTGAGTTTTCCATCAAACAGCCGGTGGCCACAATGATGCTGCTTCTGGGTCTGAGCCTTCTGGGTTTGGTGTCTGTATTCATGCTCAAGATCGATATGCTGCCGGACATTGAGCCGCCGGTGGTGTCCATCCTGACCTCATGGCCGGGCGCCAGCGCATCGGATGTGGAAACCGAGGTGACCAAGCCGATCGAGGACCAGGTCAACAGCGTCAACAACCTAGACACCCTGACCTCCAAGTCCCTGGATTACCTTTCGGTGATCAACTGCAAGTTCGACTGGGGTGCGGACCTGAACGTGGCCACCAATGACGTTCGGGACCGGATCGAGCTGGCCAAACGGGACCTTCCCAAAGACATCGAGCAGCCCATGCTGTTTAAGTTTTCCAGCGCCACCGCTCCGGTGCTTTTCGGCACCATCACCGGCGATGTGAGCTGGCTGAGGCTGCACCGGATCGCGGAAAAGAAAATCGCCGATGAACTCCGTCGGGTGCCTGGGGTGGGCGCCATCGAGCTTTATGGCGGGCTCAGGCGGCGGATCAATATCTACTTTGATTTGAAAAAAATCGAGGGATACCGCCTCTCCCTTCCCATGATCAACCAGGTGCTGGCTGCGGAAAACCTGAACCTGCCTTCCGGGAACATCAAGTCCGGCTTGAACGAGTACTTTGTCCGGGTTCCGGGCCGGTATAAAACCGTTGAGGAGATAGGCAACACCATTATCGGGAATTTTTCCGGCAGGCCGGTCTACCTGCGGGATGTGGCGGAGGTGACGGACGGTTATAAAACCGAGGAACTGCACGGGTGGGGGGACGGCAAGAAGGGGATTGTGCTGATCCTTCAGCGCCAGACCGGAAAGAACACCGTTGAGGTGGTGCGGCGGGTGCGGGAAAAGATTGACGAGATTTTAAAGACCCTGCCGCCGGATATCCAGATTCACTTCGTCATGGACAGCTCCGAGAATATCCTCACCAGCGTCAGAAACCTTCGCAACACCCTGGGCTGGGGGATTTTTTTCGTGGTGCTGATCACCTTTGCCCTGCTTCGGCGGTTTCGGCCCGCCCTGATCATCGCCCTGTCCATTCCCTTTTCGCTGATCATCTCCTTTGTTTTTATGTATCTGTTCGGATACACGATCAACCTGGTGTCATTGATGGCCCTGGCCATCGCTTCCGGCATGGTGGTGGATAACGGGGTGGTGGTGCTGGAGAACATCGTCCGTCACATGGAAGGCGGCGCCCGCCCCGGCCCGGCGGCCATGTTCGGGGCAAGCGAGATGGGGCTTGCGATAACCGCCTCCAGCATGACCACCGTGGTGATTTTCGTGCCCCTGATGTTTTTGACCGGGCTTTCCGGCATCATCTTCAAGCAGCTCGCGTTTGTGCTCATCATTACGATCCTGGGCTCTTTGTTTACCGCCCTGACCCTCACCCCGCTGCTTGCATCCAGGTGGATTTCTGTTTACCGGCCGGAGGATGAAAAGGGGTTTCTTTCCGGGTTCCGGCGGGCATCCGAAAAAATGTTTGTGGCCCTTGAAAACGGCTATGCGGCGATTCTGGGATGGTCGCTTTTCCACCGTAAGATGGTCTTCGGGCTCGCGATCGCCGTGTTTGCCGCCAGCCTTTCCCTGATTCCGTTTTTATCCACCTCGTTTATGGCCGAGGTGGATTCCGGGGATATCGGCGTGAGCTTCAGGCTGCCTGAGGGTACCCGCATCGAAAAGACCAGCCAGGTGGTGGATCAGATTCTTGCCACCATCGATCAGGTGGTCAAACCCGAGGAGTTCCGCCATTCCTACGGGTTTGACGGCCAGAGCGAGGAGGGAAAGGGGGTGGCCCTGGGGTTTGAGGAGGGCGCCAATGTGGGGGAGATCGGGTTCAAGCTGGTGGACCGGGATCAACGCAGCCGCGGGGTCAAGGAGATCGCAGCGGCCCTGCGGCAGGAGGTTGAAAAAATTCCGGGCATCAGTGAGCTCAAGGTGCGGGCCATCGATCCGATCATGGCGATCCTCATGGGAAACGCCAAGCCGCTGATCATAGAACTTCAGGGCTCGGAGCTGGAGCATCTGGTTGCCTTCGCACACCGGTTGAGATCAGAGATGCAGAAGATACACGGCCTGGTGGATGTCAGCGTCAGCCAGAAGGACCCCCGGCCCGAACTCTGGGTGATGATCGATCGGACCAAGGCCTCGGAGATGGGCCTGAGCGTGGCCTCCATCGCGTTGATCCTGCGGAACTATTTCTACGGAAACGAGGCCACCGAGTTCAGGGACGCCGGGGATAACTTTGACATTTTTACCCGGCTGACCGAAACGGACAAGGACAACCTGGACAACCTTTTAAACGCGCCGGTCTTTACCCCGGACGGCCGAATGATCCGGCTTAAAAACGTGGTGCGTGTAACCGATGGAAGCGGCCCCATTGAGATCCAGAGAAAGAACCGGCAGACCATCGTCAAGGTGGAGGCCGATCTGTTGAATAAATCCCTGGGGGAGGGAAAAGACGAGGTGGAAGCGCTGCTTTCCCGGATCGGCGTGCCCGAAGGGATCTCGGCGCATTTCGGAGGCGATGTGGAGGAGCAGCAGAAGGCGTTTCATGACCTGACCAATCTTCTGATTCTGGGGATCGTGCTGGTTTATATGGTCATGGCGGCCCTGTTCGGCAACCTGAGGGACCCGTTTATTATCATGTTTTCAGTCCCCTTTGCCTTCAGCGGGGTTTTCTTCGCTTTTTACCTGTGTGATGTGGATCTCGGGATCATGAGTTTTATGGGGATCATCATGCTCATGGGGATCGTGGTGAACAACGCCATCGTGCTGCTCGATTACATCCATCTGCTTCAAAAGCGCGGGCAGCCGCTCTTTGATGCCATCACGCGGGCGGGAAAAAACCGGCTCCGGCCGGTGCTGATCACCACCCTGACCACCATCTGCGGGCTTTTCCCCATGGCGATTTCAAAAAGCGTCGGGGCTGAGTCCTGGAACCCCCTGGGGATCACCATGCTGGGCGGGCTGGTGCTGTCCACCCTGGTGACCCTGGTATTGATTCCCGCTGTGTATTTTCAGCTTGAGCATTCAAAAAGCAAGAGGGCAAATCCATGAAACTGTTTTTCGCCGTTTATGATGTCACCTATGACGAGGATGTCATGGAAACCTTAAACAGCTGCTGCGCCACCGGGTTTACCAAATGGGACCGGGTGCACGGCAAGGGACCCAACTCGGATCCCAAGATGGACACCTCGGTCTGGCCCGGTTACAACAGCGCGGTGGTCGTGGCCGCAGACGGAGACACCGAGACGGCGGTGCGGGAGGCGCTTCGCAGCGTTTCAAGGCGGCTGCACGGAGCCGGCATCAAGATCTACGAGCTGCCGGTGGCTGAGGTTGAGGTGTAATTTACAGCAGCACGCCTGTATTTTTATAACATTTTGATAAAATTATATAATAGAATATATCCGCCGGTTTTTTTCTACTTGCCTGACCCTAGTATTTATCCTGTATTCTTTCCGTTAACAGATCCCTTGCAGCTATAGTAGAATCCTTATCAAAAATCGGAACCGCTAAGCCATCTAAAACGATGATATGGAGGGATCATGAGATGAAAGGATTTTTGGGAATCGATGTAGGGTCTGTATCCACCAACATTGTTTTTATCGATGAAAACAAGCAGGTTATCGAAAAGGAGTATACATTCACACACGGCCGGGTTTTAAGCGCCCTAAAACAAAGTCTCAACGCCGTTATGGAAAGACTTCCGGCTGACCTGGAAATCCTGGGAACAGGGGTTACGGGTAGCGCTGCCGAACTGGCGCGATCCATTGTGAACGCCGATCTTTACAAAACAGAGATTTACAGCCATGCCAGGGCCACCGTGCATGAATTCCCTGACGTCAGAACCATCTTTGAGATCGGGGGCCAGGATTCCAAGGTGATTTACATCAAGGACGGCGTTCCCATACGATCCAGAATGAATGAATGGTGCGGGGCAGGTACCGGCTCCATGCTGGATGCCCAGTCCTCCAGGCTGGGGGTTCCCATCGGGGAACTGGGTGCGCTTGCCGTACAGTCGACCAAAGTCATTGATTTTAGAACGCGATGCGGCGTGTTTATCGAATCCTGTGCCATCGATGCCCAGGCCCGCGGCTATTCCGTCGCGGAAATCGCCGCGGGTCTTTGCAACGCCTGCGCCAAGAATTTTATAAACACCCTGAATATCGACAGAAAAAAACTGGAGACGCCCATTGTCTTTCAGGGCGGGGTCGCGGCCAACATCGGCGTGAAACAAGCCCTGGAAAGGTATATCGAAGAAGGCGGCGGCGTCAAGTGCAACCTGCTGATTCCAAAACACTATAATGTCATGGGAGCCCTGGGCATCGCTTTAGCTGTTCGGGATGCATACGCCCGTGAGCCCTGGGAGTCATCCGGTTTTCGTGGAATGGAGGTCATCAACAAGATAGAAACCTGTATTGTTGATGCAAACACCTGTGGCGAGAAAGTTCAAAACAGGAGCAACAGGTACGGTGATATCCTTCAGCTGACAATTGGCAATCAGGTCATCGCAACCCTTTGATCATCAATCCAGATTAATGACTGATTTTTACGAATTCAAAACGACGATTCAGCCTATACCCGCCGGCAAACCGACCCTGGGGTGGTTCTGTACATACACCCCTGTGGAAATCCTGTATGCCGCCGGCTTTGAAACCTACGGGATCAGGAAGAGTTCGGGTGCGGAAACGGAGGATGTCTACCTGGGCCGTCCGCTGTGTCCCTACATCCACAGTATTTTTGGGGGCGCTCTGGCAAGCCGGTACAGCATGCTGGAAGGTGTGGTCATTGCCCATTCCTGTGAGTGCCTTCGAAGGTTGTATGACGGCTGGCGTCAACTCGGCAGCCAGGTTACACCTGCATTCTGCCACCTGCTGGATGTTCCCACGGTGAACACCCCTTCGGCGGTGGACTATTTTGAAAAAAACCTGCAGCAGCTGGTCAAGACCCTGGAGCGTCAATTCGACCGGAAGGTTACAGATGAAGCTCTCCATGAGGCCATTACCCTGTTCAATCACACGCGATCCCTGCTGCAGCGTTTGTACGAATTAAGAAAGCATGACCATCCTCCCGTCACAGGAAGCCAGGTGATGGAGATCCTGGACATGGCCATGACCACCGATAAGAAGGAGTTCAACCGGCGGTTCGAACCCTTCCTGACCCGCCTGGAAAACCAGGAGAGCAGCGACGCAACCCGATCACGGAAACAGAGGTTGATGGTTTTCGGCAGCGTGTTCAATCCTGAGATCATAAAATTTTTGGAGCAGGATGACATCGGGGGGATCGTGGTCTGCGAGGATGCGTGCAACGGCATGCGTTTTTTTGATACGGTCGTTGAGCCGACGGGAAATCCTTTAAAATCCCTGTCATCCGGCTACCTGGGAAAGGCGCCCTGCCCCAGAATGGCCGGCGAGCTGGGTGTTGACTATCTGCTGGACCTTATCAGCCAGTATCGTATCGACGGACTGATCTACTATATCCCTAAATACTGTGAAAACCTGTACCTTGAATTTCCCTACGTTTCGGAAAAGCTCGACGATCTGGGGGTCCCCTATAAGCGGTTGGAAGGGGAGATCTCTGGAGACCTAAACAAAATCGAATTGAAATCCTTTATTGAAATGATTGAGCTCAAAAAAGAGATGGCGGATTTTCAATGAAACGAAGAGAAAAACAGTTTCTGGATTTCATGGCCCTGGCCCAGGAAAAGGAAGCCAGGGCCACCATGGAAGACCATAGGGAAAAGGTCAAGAAGTTAAACGAAAAAAAAGGTTCTGGGCTTTCAGCCTCCCAGATGAGGGGAAAACTCCTTACAGGCAACCTGGTCAAAGCCTACAACCCTGATGCAACCGTGGTCTGGCACAGCCTTTTCATGCCCACCGAGATATTCTACGCCATGGATATCGTTCCCTTCTCCACCGAAATGGTGGCTGCCGGAATCGCAGGTGCCGGCCTGGGCAAAAAGCTGGTGGAATCAGGGGAGGAGTATTTAGGGTGCCGGGACAGCTGCTCCTTTGTGACCTGCTCCTATGGCGGGATCACCAGGGATCTATTGCCGGAGCCGGATTTTCTTGTCACCACATCTCAGCTTTGCGACCCGGAGAAAAAACTCGCTCGATTTGCCTCCCGCCGGTATAACCGGAAGGAGTTTTATATCGATGTCCCCTATGGCGCCCTCAGTTTCAATGAAGCGCTTTACCGGGAAGCGGTCGATTACCTTGCCGGACAGTTCGAAAACATGGTGGGATTTTTGGAAACGGAAACGGGTAAGAAGCTGGACCAAGACAGGCTGAGCCAGGTGTTTGACAACTCGAATCAGGCCCGCGAGTGGTTTGTCAAAATCAATCGACTCCGGGAAGGACCGGGCGTTATCCGGGGAAGCAAGGCCCTTGATTTTTCCGCGGTGCTGCTGAATATCTGGGGAACCCCCGAGGCCGTTGAAATTTACAAAACCCTTTACCAGGAGCTCTTGGAGATCAACAAATCCCGTCAATTGACCGATGACAGGTATCGCATCGGATGGATTCATCTGAGGCCCTATTACGACAACACCCTTTTTGACTACCTGGAAAAGGAACGCGGCGTCTCGGTGGTTGCGGAGGAGGTGAATTACATTTTCTGGGACGAATTAGACATTAAAAAGCCGTTTCACAGCCTGGCCCGTAAGGTGCTGGCCAATCCGATGTATTCACCCCTTGAACAGAAATTCGACATCTACCGGCGGGAGTTCAATAAGTACAGGATCGAAGGCCTGATCGGTTTTGCGCACAAGGGATGCCGCCACTACTACAGTGCAACTCACCTGGCGGCCGATTATTTTAAAGACAAGGTTCCCATGCTGGTCATCGACGGCGATTGTATCGATCCCCGGGCCTATTCCTTTCCGCTACTGAAAATACGGGTCGACGCTTTTTTGGAAACTATAGAATCCAGGCGACTCAAGGCGGCGAATTGAGGCAGGGTAAGATCACGTGTAAAGATCTGAATTTGATCTTACAGATTATTTCAGTGGACGGGGTTGTCAAGACCATTTTTCTCTCTTTCTTAGATGCAGCCCTGGGGAGGAGAGGGTGGCGAAGGGGGAACGGAAGGAGCCCGTAGGGCGACTG
>DYLE01000067.1 GCA_020722245.1 Desulfonema limicola | reverse complement strand
GGTTTTCTGCGGGCGCCGCTCCAGGTTTTTCTCAAGAAAATCAATCAGCGTCATTCGACCCCTTACCCAAAACAATCAATAGGCTTTCTTATGAAACAAAAAAACAAAAACCGTCCTCAACAAAATTTCCAGATCAAGCAAAACACTCCATTCTCGAAGGTATCTCAAATCATATTCGATCCGCTTTTCCATTTTTTCCGTCGTATCGGTTTCACCCCTATAGCCTTTTAATTGAGCCAACCCCGTGATCCCGGGTCGGACCTTGTGCCGAAGCATATATCCCGGCACAATTTTTCTAAATTTTTCATTTAAATTAACAGGATGTGGACGTGGTCCCACAAGGGACATCCTTCCCTGAAAAACATTAATCAGCTGGGGGAGTTCATCAATGCTTGTTTTCCGCAAAAATGCCCCCAAAGGAGTAACCCGAGGATCGTTTCCCGTTGCCTGGACGAATTCATGTTCATCTTCACACACATACATCGTGCGAAATTTATAGATAATAATTTTCTCCCCATTCAAACCATAACGGGTCTGTCTATAAAAGATCGGACCCGCAGAACTCTTCTTCACGGCAACAGCCACAGCGATTAAAAGAGGAGATAAAACAATCAATAGGATACCCGACAAAACAATATCGATAACCCGTTTCGTCAGGGAACCTATCCCTTTAATCGGCGAGGCCCTCAAGGCGATGACCGGAAAGTTGTCAAAATAGATGATTTCCCCCCTCAAAATCAAATCCAGAAAAAAGAGGCTCGGAATATAATGGACGGACGCGGTGGTGTCTGAAAGCCTTTGCAATAAAGATCGAATCGCGGATTCAGCTTGCATGGGAAGAGCAATATACACAATGTCGATCCTATGTTTAGCGACGTAAGGGGGAAGGTCATCCAACCTTCCGACCACCGGGAAGCCATCCACCGTGCCGGTTTTATTATCATCAAAAAAGCCCAACAGACGTGTGCCGGACCAGGGATTGGCCTTGATATGACGTGAAAGCATGCGGCCCACCTCTCCGCTTCCGGCAATGACGGCGCGCCGCAGGTTAAAACCCTTTTTGCGCAGCTTTCTCAGCACCACGCGCATCAAGATTCGCATTACTATCATAAGAACAGGCCATGACACAACCCATATCAGCGTTAGGTTTCTCGGAAATTCCCTTAATATCCTCAAAATATAACCTGTAAAAAACAGTATGGTATATAAAGGAAAAAAAGCAGAAACAATACTGTAGATTTCCTGCCTCATGGAGGAAAACCGGAAGGATCGGTAAATGCCGGACAAATGCAGGGAGAATAGAGAAAAAACAAAAATCGTAAGGATTGTTTCATAAGAATACGATGGTTTGATTTTAAGAAAGGTGATCAACCCCATAAAAAGCAGTGACCCGGCAGCGGCATCAATTAATCGAAGCAAAAAAATCGACACCGGTTCATCGCTTATAACGCTCGTATAATTTCCCTTTCTACCCTTGAACAAAAACCCCATATTAAAAATCCTTTAAAACCCTGGGCTGGGCCCGCCTTTGCTAACCGATGATTCCCTTGAAGTAGCGGATTGTTTGTTTTAATCCATCCTCAAGCCCTGTTTCCGGCTTCCAGCCAAGCTTTTTGACGGCCAGCGCGATATCGGGTTTGCGCTGTTTCGGGTCATCCTCGGGAAGGGGGCGGAACTCAATCTTTGATTTGGAACCCGCCAGAGCGATGATCTTCTCTGCAAGCGCCATAATACTGAACTCGATGGGGTTCCCTAGATTGACCGGGCCGGGGAAATCATCGGGGGTATTCATGAAGGCAATGAACCCTTTGATCATATCGTCCACATAACAAAACGAGCGGGTCTGGGAACCATCGCCGTAGAGGGTCAGGGGCTTGTTCTGCAGCGCTTGAACGATAAAGTTGCTGATCACCCGGCCGTCATGGACATGCATGCGGGGCCCGTAGGTGTTAAAGATGCGGGCGACCTTTATGTTCAGGCCATGCTGCCTGCGATAATCAAAAAAAAGGGTTTCAGCGCAGCGCTTTCCCTCATCATAGCAGGAACGGATGCCGATGGGATTCACATGCCCCCAGTAGGATTCCGGTTGGGGATGAACATCCGGGTCTCCATAGACCTCCGAGGTGGAGGCCTGAAAGATCTTGGCCTTTATCCTTTTGGCCAGGCCGAGCATGTTGATCGCCCCATGAATGGAGGTTTTGGTGGTTTGCACCGGATCCTTTTGATAATAAATAGGCGAGGCGGGGCAGGCCAGGTTGTAAATCTCATCCACCTCGATATAAAGCGGAAAGGTGACGTCATGCCGCAAAAACTCAAACCGAGGGTTGCTCATTAGATGATAAATATTCCCCTTATTCCCGGTAAAGCAGTTATCGACGCAAATGACCTCATGACCCTCATCCAATAACCGTTCACACAGATGCGAACCGATGAAACCCGCACCTCCGGTAATCAGTATCCGTTTGGCTGAAAACCCCTTCATTTGGTTTTTTCTCCTTGCCCTTGCAGCAGGTTTGTTGTGGAATACCCCGCTATGCGATCAACCAGGTAAATCCTTCCACCGTTTTGTTCCACCACGTCCCTTTCAATACAGTTCGGCCCGTATTCCGACCCATTCACATGAACATCCGGCCTGATATCGGCCAGCAGATCCAGGGGGGTCTTCTCATCAAATATCGTCACAAAATCGACAAATTCAAAACAGGCGAGCATCCTGGCCCTGTTTTCTTGGTTGTTTACCGGCCTTTCAGGCCCCTTGTTGCTGCGCACCGAGGCGTCGGAATTCAAGCCGACGATCAGGATATCCCCCTGCTTTTTGGCCTCGCTTAAAATCTTCTCATGCCCCTTATGCAGGACATCAAAGGCCCCATTGAGGGTAACAATTTTTTTACCCGCCTTTTTTAAGCTATCGGCCAGATCTTGAACCTTCTCCCGCGCGATGACCTTTTCCCCATTTTCAGCCAGAATAAAATCAGCCGCCTGCTTGAAATCAGCGGCCACATAAGCGGGATTGATTTTTCGGACCTCTTCAAGATGCATACCCCCGTGCCCGGTCAAAAGATAGATGCCCCTGCAGCCTGCATTGTGGGCAAGCAGGATATCGCCGGGATGATCGCCGATTACATAGGATAAACCAAGATCAATGCTGTATTCCTGCTGGGCCTGCATTAAAAACTTCGGGCTTGGTTTTCGGCAGTCGCAGCCCTCCTCCGGGGTATGGGGACAAAAATATATTTTTTCGATTCGAATGCCCCACCTTTCAAGTTCCAAGAGCATGCGCCGGTTGTATTCATGCATATCCTCTTCAGAGTAATACCCCCTGCCGATACCCGACTGGTTGGTCACGATAAACAGCTTATACCCTTTTAAGCGCACCAGCCCTTCGGCAACCCCGGGCAGCAGGCTGAAGCTCTCCGGCCGGTAGGTATAGCCCGAATCCTCATTTAATGTTCCGTCTCGATCGAGAAATATCGCTTTTTCCATCGGCTGGCCGATACCGCAACTACTTTTTATTTCAGGCTATCAAGGTAGTGTTTCAACTCCGGCCTTGAAACCGGGGCGATACCCAGCTTTCCGACCTTTATGCCCGCGGCATAGTTCGCCAACACCGCGGCTTCCTTAAGTGAAGCGCCTGAGCTCATGGCAAGGCTCATGGTCGCGATCACGGTATCCCCGGCGCCGGATACGTCATACACCTCCTTGGCCACCGTGGGGATATGCATGGCCTTTTTTCCCCTTTCAAAAAGGCTCATCCCCTTGTCGCCGGTGGTGATCAATACATCGCAGTCCAGCTCCCCCATGAGCTGATTCCCCGCCCGGATCAAATCCGATTTATCTCGAATCTTGAACCCCGCCATCTCTTCGGCTTCTTTTTTATTCGGGGTGATAAATGAAATCCCCTTATAGAAGGCCTTGTGTTCGGGTTTGGGATCAACCGCGACCATGATCCTGTTTTTTTCGCACCATGATTTCAATCTCTCACACAGGCTCCGGGTCAGGGCTCCCTTGGCGTAATCCGATAGAATGAGGGCATCCAGGTTTCCAATCTTTTGGATATTTTTAAATAATTTTTTTTCTGTTTCATCATCGATATCCGCCGTGTCCTCATAATCGATGCGCAACAGCTGTTGATGCTGCCCCACCACGCGGATCTTCAGGCTCGTCTGTTTCCTGGCATCTCCAATCACCGCCTGGGTATCGATCCGTTGGGCTGCCGCCAGATCCAGCAGGGTTCTCCCGGCGCTGTCTTTTCCGACAACACCGCCTAAAAATGCGGCCCCGCCGAGGCTGGAGATGTTATTTGCGGCGTTGGCCGCGCCTCCGGGCACATAGCTTTCCCGGCTGACCGTCACGATGGGAACCGGGGCTTCAGGAGAGATCCTTTCCACATCTCCGAAGATATACTTGTCCAGCATCAGATCCCCGACAACCAGGATCCGCTTCTTATCAAACCCCTCTAAATTTTTTTTGAGCATCATATTGTAATCTCGTAACAAGCGATCTATCCCGCTAGGCGGTATTTTTACAGGAAGGAGCTACTCGGTTCTCTGCAAAAATTCTCACCACCTGGCGCACAGAGAAAACAGAGAAAAAAAATTTTGTATCCTCTGTGATCTCTATGGTTACATCCTTCATTCTTCAAATTAGAAAACCTAAATTCCTTGGGAAATTGGATGGCAAAGTAAAAAGTTCAAGATCAAGGCGTCGCAAATCCCGAGGAATGCAGCGTACTGAACCATACGTGAAATTCCGAGGGATGCAGCGCAACGCAGATATTGGACTTTTAACGAAGCCATCATTGTATCAACGGCAAATATTCTTCGATTGCTTCCTTTAAGCCATACTGAGCTTTAAACCCCAGAAGGGATTCGGCCCGCCTCACATCCGCCTGGGTATGATTCTGATAGGTCTGGGGATCATAGGGCATGTCAAAGTATTCGGGTTCAAGCCCTGTTCCCATGACTTGGTTTAAAACATCCACCAGGGATTTAAAGCTTGTCGCAACCCCGGTGCCGACATTATACACCCCGGACCTCGCCTCCAGCGCCTTAAGGTTGGCAAGAACACAGTCCTTCACATAGATATGGTCCCGCTGATGCTCCCCCCATTTAAAAATCCTGGGCCGCTTTCCCTGCCGCATCTGTCTGGCCAGATGGTAAATCATGGAAGCAGCCCTTCCCTTAAAGGATTCGCCCGGGCCGAACACATTAAAGTATCGAAGTCCGACAATGTGCATGTCATAATAATGGTGAGAGGCCATCTCATCCATGATCAGCTTGGACTGGGCATAGGCGCTGAAAAGCTCCTTGGGCTGGTCCTCTTTCTGCGGCGCGGGTCCGTTTCCATAAAGGCTGGCGGTGGACGCATACACCAGTTTTGCGTTGTGCTTTTGCGCAAGGGATAGAACCCGTTTAAATCCGTCAAGGTTCTGCCGAATCGTCTCAGCGTCGTTTGGATACCTGGGATCGGTTATCGCCGCCTGGTGGAAAATCGCATCAAAATGCCCCTCAGCCTCAAAGGGTTTTGACACATCCACATCCAGGAGCTCGCCCCTAAAGCCGGAAAGGTTGGCCCGGTTCCCCGAGCTGAAGTTGTCGGCGACCACAACCTCATTTCCCTGATTTGCAAGGGTCATCGCAAGGTTGGATCCGATAAACCCCGCGCCGCCGGTCACAAGGCATCTCATCGGGTCATCTCCTGTTCCACCAGCTCGCACAGAATATGATAGGCGAGCCCATGGCATTCCTGAATGCGGGCCGTGTTTTCCGAAGAAGCGTTGATGTTGACATCGCTGAGGGCTTTTACCCTTCCGCCGTCTTTTCCGGTCAGGCTGATATTGACCGTTCCCATCCCCCTCCCCTTCTCCAGGGCGCGCACCACATTTTCCGAGTTCCCTGAGGTCGATATACCGATTAACACATCCCCCTTTTTTGCCAGCGCCTCCACCTGCCTTTCAAATACCGAGGCATAACCATAATCATTACCGATCGCCGTCAAAATGGAGGTATCGGTGGTTAAGGCAATGGCCGCATATCCTTTCCGCTCAAGCCTGTACTTTCCCACCAGCTCCGCGGCCAGATGCTGGGCATCCGCGGCGCTTCCGCCGTTACCGAAAACAAGCAGCTTGCCGCCGGCCTTCATCGATGCCACGATCCTTTCCGCGGCCTGCTTGATGTTGCCCGCCTGGCCGACGAATTCCCGGTGGCATGCAATGCTTTCTTCCATGATTTCAATGATTCTTTTCATCTTCTGTCACACCTTCAAACTGATCGATAGTCCCCATCATCCTTCATTCCGACCGGTTTGATTGAAAGGAGATGGCAGGGTAGAAAAAACCGCGATGCGCTCAAATCAGAAAGACGATTTCTTGTCAAGCGCCTGTTCTGCGGCCTCCACGGACGGCAACCCGAAGCTTTTGACCAGGGCCTCATAGACCTTTTCGTTGAGGTTGATGCTGTTTTGCCGGGCGTTTTCCATATCCTGATACAGGCTGCCAAGGGTCGTTGAGGAATAGGTTTCGAGCTCTCCCCTCAAATAGGTTTCAAATGAAGTCCGGCCTTCGTCGTCATCCCGGCTGTCAAGTACCCGGCCCCGGGCCATCAGGCGGGGGTATTTTTGAAACATCTCTTGCTGCCAGGCATACTGGATCTCAAGGATCCGATCGATTACCGGATCATCATTCAGACAGGGAATCTGATTTCCCATTCGGGCGTATTTTAACGTCATCAGGTTTTTTCCGTCCTTTTCGGCGCATTCCAGATCATTGAGGTAGCTCTTCAGGGTTTTCCGGGACCAGACCGAAAACTGGGAACGTCGGTGCCTTCGAAACTCCTCCGGATGCTCCTGGCAGATCGCCCGCCCTATAGTGGGGACGGTTAAAAACATTTGAAGTTCTTTTTCCAGAATTTTATCGATAAGATCGCGGTTTTCGTCGCTCATGACGCCCCTTCAGGCGAGATTCTATGCCCTTTCAGCCAAAAATACAGTTTTTCAAATTCTTTAAGGTATCCATGCATCGCATGAATCGGTTCCCCCGTCAATTCCATTTTGGACCCATTTTGTGGGCCTAAACAATCCCTTGATTAAAAACGGGATCATATCATAGTATAAATTTTTGTTTTTTTTCAACAATAAAGGTGAAAAACCAATGAATCAGTATGCCATTCAACCGACCCGGATTCAAACCTTAAACAGCCAAAACGCCCGCAAGGGCAACTATGTGGTTTACTGGATGCAGCAATCCCAGCGGGCCGAATACAACCACGCCCTGGAGTTTGCCGTGCAACAGGCCAACCGGCTCGGCCAGGGCCTGCTGGTGGTTTTTGGGTTGACGGACAGCTACCCGGAAGCCAACCTGCGCCATTATCGGTTCATGCTGGAAGGCCTGAAAGAAACCGCCTTGGCCCTAGGGCATCGAGGTATTAAGATGATCGCGCGCAAAGGTCATCCGGCCGAGGTTGCGATTTCTGAAAGCCGCCATGCATCTCTCTTGGTCTGTGATCGGGGTTATCTGAGGCATCAAAAGGCCTGGCGCGCTCAGGTGGCCAAGCAGGCTTCATGCCCCGTGATTCAGGTCGAAAGCGATGTGATCGTTCCTGTTCAAACAGCTTCTGAAAAGCCCGAGTATGCGGCCCGCACTCTACGACCAAAAATCCTAAGGAGGCTTGAAGATTACCTGGTGGATTTGGCACCTACCCCTGTTGACCACCCCTCCTTGGATCTACCCCAAGAGGGGCTTGATCTTCAGAACCTGCACGGCATCTTAAAACACCTGCGACTGGATTCCAGCGTTTCGGCCGTAACCCCCTTCTTCCAAGGGGGGACCTCCCAGGCCAAGGCCATGTTTGAAGACTTTATGAACAACCGATGGTCCCACTACCGCGTAAACCACAACCAACCCCAGACCGATGGCACCTCTCGCATGAGCCCCTATTTGCATTTCGGACAGATTTCATCCCTTTATCTGGCGCTTCAAATAAAATCCCTTTCCCCTCAGCTTGAGATTGAAAAAGATCCCTATCTGGAACAGCTGATCGTGCGCCGTGAACTGGCGATGAACTTTACCGAATACACGCCGGGCTATGATTTGTTTGATGCTATTCCTCGATGGGCTCGGGAAACCCTGGCCCGGCATCAAGAAGACAAGCGTTCGTATGTCTACACCCAAAAACAGCTCGAAGACGCACAGACCCATGATCCATACTGGAACGCGGCCATGCGGGAGATGAAGCACACCGGTTTTATGCACAATGTCATGCGCATGTACTGGGGGAAAAAGATCATCGAATGGTCCGAAATTCCCCAACAGGCTTTTAAAACAACCCTGTCCTTAAACAACAAATACCTGTTGGACGGCCGCGATCCCAATTCCTACGCAGGTGTTGCCTGGAACTACGGGGTGCACGATCGGGCCTGGGCAGAGAGGCCCGTCTTCGGCAAGGTCCGTTACATGGCCGCCTCCGGTCTTGAGCGCAAATGTGATATTGATGCGTATGTGAAAAAAGTAGATGCGCTGGCGAGCAGGGCGTAAAAAAATCTCAACAAAAGTCCGGTTTAACCGTGCCGACGAGTCGCATCCAAGTAGGAACGGGCCTCTGAGCCAACCGCGCTCATTAAGGGATTATCAAAATCAAAACCAAACAGACGGGGATTCTCTCCGATAACCGCAGCAGAAAAAATATAAAAAACGTAATCGTAGGTCTCTTTGGGAATTTCATCCCGGTGTTCCGTCAGGATGCGCCAGAAGTTCCGCTCCCTGGGATTTTTCGGCAGAGACTGGATCAGCTTCAACACCCGTCCGTGACCCCAGTTGTAGGAAGCAATCACCAGAAGGCCCGATGCCTGGGCCTCATGGTCATAGATATACCGCAGATACCTGGCGGCCGCGCGGGTGGACTTGTCGAACTGATGCCGGTCATCATCAGGATCGGGAATCCGTTTATTCTCCAGCGGACCGGTACTCAAACCATACTCCCGCGCCGTGGAAGGAATGAACTGCCACGCCCCCTTGGCGATGCCGAACCGGTTTCGGGGCCACAGGCATTGACATCAAAATTACTCTCCTGAAGCCCCAGGTAAAACAGCTGCACAGGCAGGTCATGGTCCCGCATCACCTCCATCGTCTTGCTTATATACCCGTTTGCCTGCGCCCGCTTGATTCCGCTTTCGAGTCTGTCTGTGGATTTCCACCTGGCCACGTAGTTTAAAACCTCCTCCCGAAAACCTTCAGGCATGTTGATTTCACATTCGCCAAAAACCCTTGCCATTTTTAAGATGATCCGATCCTTCTCATCGACAGCGCCCTCATACACATGAAGGGATCGAATAAACCGGTCATACTGTTCCTCCATCTCAATTAGCCTGGCCTGGTAGGCTTCAACATTCTTTTTGAGCTGAGCATCCTGGGTTATCCGAACCGCCTTTAAAACCTCCGATAGATCAAGCTCCAGCGATTTCATGGAATAAAAGATGTCCTGGGCCAGTTGCCGGTGCTTCTTGACTTCCAGATGCTTTAAAACCGCATAACCGCCCGCTGCCAGAAAAAGACAGAACACCACCGTGATGATCCCCAGGTACACCCTTCTCTGTTTTTTTTTGACCCGGGCGTAGGCCTTTCTCACCATCAGGGTACGTTCACCGATATCCTCCGCCTTCGAATCTCCGAAATAATGCGCTTCATACCGTTTAACCGTAAGGTCGTCATCGGAGGGTTTCGGCACTCGAGCGATCACCGTCTTCGCCAGAGAGCTATCTTCCAGGGTGAAGATCAGCGTAGGTCCGCCTTACGCCAGCTCCACTTTTACGCCTTGTTTGAGCGGAGCGCGGTGGATATTTACGCCATCGATCCACACCCCGTTTCCGCTATCAAGATCGGTTATCCACCATTTTCCGTCCCTGAAGCAAACCTCCGCGTGAACCCGGCTCACCACATCTTCCAGGATTTGAATGTCACACCCCTGACCCCTGCCGATTTTAAAGCTATCCGTAAAAGAAAAATCGGTTTGTATCGCTCTCCCTTTTTCAACGGCGACCGTGATGCCGGAAGGCACGCTGTTTTTTCCTTTTTTTTGAAACATGAAATCCGATCTCAAGGCGGGGTGGTTATCTCTCTTACCGCGTAAAAAACAGCATCATGGCTTTGGGCCTCGCCTTTTTCCTGCCCGAAAAAAATCACGCCGCTGCCGGACAGGGTATGTTCCGCCATATGTATGGATAAGGGTTCCCCATGATCCGGATAGATGAAGGTGCCGTTTGAACTCCTATCCACGATCATAAAAACACCTCCACGATATTCAATGTACGCATGGGTTCGGGAAATCCAGAACCTCTGGATAATAATATCATTACAATCCTGGCGCCCGATGGAAATGCTTTGTTTTTGATTATCCACCACAAAGGTCTTATCACCGGCCACCAAATCCAGCCTGAGGCATGGACTCCCCAGTACCTCTCGCCGGCTCGTGGTCACCGTCAGTGCCTGCCTGTCCCAGACAATTTCCCCAAATCCGCGATTGGCGGGAATTTTTGGTGAAAAATGATTGAAAAACCTC
>DYLE01000066.1 GCA_020722245.1 Desulfonema limicola | reverse complement strand
GGGGCGGCTCATCGACTGATAGATCTCCGCCATGCGGTAGGCGGCCTCGACGGAAACGGCCGCGACGGACTTGCCGGAATCCTGGAGCTTCTGCAGGGTGGAGAGCGCTCCCTCGTAATCCTTGCGGTCCTTCTGGATGGCGCGGATCTCCCAGAGGGCCGACTGCCCGCTCGGGTCGCCCTGATCGACGGATGCGGCGTATTTCTGGTAGGCGTACTGGGCCAGTTCGCCTTCGGTGACCTGCTGGAGATAACGATAGTAGTCATCGGCTGCTTTCTGACGGTCGGCCAGGCCTTCGTAGGCATACCCCCGGTAAAAAATGGTGTTTGGATTGCCGGGAAGCTTTGTTTCGTAGGCGTTGAAATCCACCACCGCCTCATCAAATTTTTTCAATTTGATTTCAGCAAGTCCGCTGATGTGGTTTGCCTGGGGCTCCTGGGGATACACCTGCTTGGCTTTTTGAGCAAACCGCAGCGCCTCATCATATTTTTCCATTACCATCTGACACCTGGCCATCATGACAAGCCCGGCGTAATCGGCCGGGGCAAGCTTTAATCCCTCTTCAAAAGCGGCCTCAGCCTGATGATAATCCCCTTTTCCCATGGATTCTTCGGCTTTTTGGAATCTCTCGATGGCAGGCTTCAGCCGGCGAAGCCCTGCGGTATGGTCCATGTAGCGCTCCCGCTGCAGGGGCTGGGAGGCATACCTTGAAAATTCGCTATGGGTCAGGCTGACGGCGGTGTCATAGCGCTCCTGGCTCATGGGATGGGTGGCGAACAGAAGAGACACCGCGCCGGCGTTTCCCTTGTGAAGGCTGTTTAACATGGCCATAAGCTGCACGAAGCCCTCTGTCCCATAGCCGGTTCGGGTCATATAGGTGAGGCCCAAAAAGTCGGCTTGGCGCTCATTATCCCGACTGTAGGAGGCAAGAAGCGCGCCGGCCCCAATCTGGCCGAGCTGGGAGGCGACCTGTTCGTAAATCGCTCCCTTGGTTCCGGCATAGCTTGAAATCCCCCCCACAACCGCCTGGGTCAGCATCCCTTTGGACATCTGCTGAGCGGTGTGCCGGGCATTGACATGGCCCATCTCGTGGCCCAGCAGGGAGGAAAGCTCGGCTTCGCTTTCCAGGGAGAGCAGGATACCCCGGGTGGCGGCGATGCTTCCTCCGGGAAAGGCATAGGCGTTGATATAGGTGGCGTTGACCCCTCGAAAAGAGTAGGGCATGTGAGGGCGGTGGGTGTGGGGGGCCATGGCCTTGCCGACCTCCTGCAGGTAGTCGTTTAAAGCCTCATCCTGAAGTTTGCCATAGTCGGTGGAAAACTGGTGGGGGGAGTTCTGCTGATCCACCTCGATTTCCCAGGATTCGGAGACCAGCATGAACTGCCTTTCGCCGGTAACCGGGTTGACCGCGCAGCCGGCCAGAAAACCGGCCGAGGCCAAAGCGGATAAGGCTAAAAACTCCCGGCGGCTGTAGGTCCGATGATTCAGGATTACATCATTGGAAAATGTTTTCATTTTTGTGCCTTTTTATCAGACCGGGCCCGGATAAGGATTTCTGGAGTTTCGGGGAAAAATTCCGGGCGCCGTGTTCTTAATCTTTGCATCAGCTGTGACAAGCCGAAAATCAATCTCGGCTATTTTTTATAAATATCCTTGTAGCGCTCCCGGATCACCTTTTTGTCGAATTTGCCCACGCTGGTCTTGGGAATGGCGTCGATGAACACCACCTCCTCGGGAAGCTGCCATTTGGCGAACTTCGCCGCAAGGTGGTTGATGATGTCGGCCTTGGTGATTGTATCCCTGGCCTCGGGCCTGGGCACCACCAGGGCGACGGGCCGCTCCTCCCATTTGGGATGCGCCACGCCGGTCACCGCGGCCTCAAGCACCCCGGGATGCGCCATGATCTCGTTTTCCATATCCACCGAGGAGATCCACTCCCCGCCGCTTTTGATCAGGTCCTTGACCCGGTCGGTGATCTTGATGTCCCCCTCCTCATCCATGGTGCCCGCGTCCCCGCTCTTCCAGTAGCCGTCCTCCGTGAAATTGGATTCAGACCCGGGCGCGTTGTAGTAGCTGCCGGTGATCCACGGCCCTCGAATCAGGATCTCGCCGGGGGTTTTGCCGTCATGGGGAAGCTCCTTGCCTTCATGATCCACGATCTTTACATCCAGGCCCACCACCGGATACCCCTGTTTTCGTTTAAGGTCCCATTTCTGCTCCTCGGTGAGCTCCTTTTCCAGCCAGGGTTTTAAGCGGTTGATGGTCACCAGCGGGGTGGTTTCGGTGGCGCCGTAGGCATGAACGATCTCCGCTCGGGTCGTCTCGTAAAACCCCTTCATCATCGCCAGGGAGGGTTCGGAGGCCCCGGAAAGAAACCGGGCGCCGGACAGGTTTGGCTTTTTGTCGAGCTTGCGCAGGTATTCCAGCATGGGCATGAACAGGGCCGGAGCCCCGGCCGTGGCCGTGACCCCCTCGCTGACCAGGGGCTCGGCCAGGCTTCCCAGATCGGCGATGTTATACATCCCCGGAAGGACGTATTTTGCGCCGATCAGAAAAGCGGCGTGGGGCATTCCCCATCCCATGGCGTGGAACATGGGGACAAGCTGATAAAAACAGTCCCTGCTGGTCATCTCGGCGTTGTTTCCGATGGTCATGGCATGGAGATACACATTGCGATGGGAGTAGTAAACCCCCTTGGGCCGTCCGGTGGTGCCGGTGGTGTAGCAGGCGCCGTAGGCCGAGCGTTCATCCAGAACAGGCCAGCGAATCTCCGGGTTTGCCTCCTTCAAGAGGGTTTCATAGCTGTACACCGGCGACAGCGAGGTCTTGATCTCGGAAAGCGGCCGGTCGGTGATGATGATATACCCCTTGATGGATTTGCACTGGTTGGCGATCCCCTCTGCAATGGGGATTAAGGTCTCATCCACGATGATATATTTCGCCTCGGCATGGTTGATCACATAGGAGAGGTCCGGCGGGGACAGACGGATATTGATCAGCAGCAGCACCGCGCCGATGCCTGGAATGCCGAAATAACACTCCAGATGCCGGTGGGTGTTCCAGTCGATGACCCCGATCCGGTCGCCGACCTGGGCGCCGATGCCGGTCAGGGCGTTGGCCAGGCGCTTGACCCGGGCGTAGGTGTCTTTATAGGTGAAGCGAAGCCGGCTGCCGTCCAGCCGAATGGAAACCACCTCCTGCCTGCCGAAGGTTCTGGCCGCGTGCCGAAGGATGTTGATGACGTTTAACTGGTAATCGTCCTGGGATGTGGCCGGAAAGCCCATGATCGGTTTGCTGCTCATGCGGTCCTCCTTGAAAAATTTGTTAAAGGTTAAATCGCATAATGATTAAACCATAAAAAGCGATTGACCCCCCTTTGCGGCATCTTTATAGAAATTAACTTATTGGTTTTATATAATATTTTTACCACAGAGGGCACAGAGAAGAAAAATGAAATTTTTTTTCTTCGTGTCCTTTGTGATCTCTGTGGTTAAATTCTTTCATTTTGTGAACCGGGAAAACCTAAATTCGTTGGAAGTCAAAACGGTTTTAAGGCGCCAGGCGGGTCCGGTCGATGATCTCCTGCTTCACCCCGCCGGGAAGGTCGTCGAAATAGGCGCAAAACCCCGCCACCCGGACCACGATGCCCGGATATTTTCCGGGATTATCCCGCGCATCCACCAGCATGTCGGGATCCAGGACGTTGAGCTGCATCTCCATGCCGCCGGATTTGAAAAACCCCTCGGTCAGGGCGGTCATGATCCGAAGCCCTTTTTCCCCGGCCAGGGTGGTTTTGTCAAACCTCAGGTTCAAGGCGTAGCCGTTCATGGCCAGGGTGGAATCGATTTGAGCCACGGAATTTAAGAGGGCCGTGACGCCCCGCCGATCCATTCCGTTTGAAGAGCCCAGGGAGGCGGCAAACGGCTCTCCCGCCTTTCTGCCGGACGGCAGGGCCTCGGTCCGGTTGCCGAACCCCACGTGGCAGGTGGAGGAGTAAAACCCGGGCACGTATTTTCCTCCGCGGGTGTTGGTGTATTTGGCCAGGGCGTCATGGTAAATCCGCACCACACGGGCCGCATACTGGTCCGGCATCTCCAGGTCGTTGCCGAACTTGGGGGCGTTTTTCAGATCGGCCTGAAGGGTTTCATAGCCGTTGAAATCCGCGGCCATCGCCTCAAGCACCTGGGGCAGGCTGTATTTTTTCTTCTCAAAAACCAGGTCATGCAGGGCGGCCAGGGAGTCGGCGGTATCGGCCACCCCCACCCCCTGAACCCCGCTGGCGTTGAACCTCGCGCCGCCGGCCGTCAGGTCCCGGTTGCTTTCCAGGCAGCCTTCCACCAGCATGGAGGAAAACGGCGTGGGGTGATAATTCCGGTTCCCCTGCTCCACGATCTGCATATCGCCGATCATGCGGCCTACCATGTGGTTGACCTGAACAACAAAGGACTTCATCACGTCATCCATGGAACCCAGCAGCTCCGGACGGGGTGTTGCAGCGCCGAGCCTGCGGCGGGATTTCAACCGCCTGCCGGCGTTGACGGCCAGGATCAGGCAGAGCGGCAGGTTGAACAGGGCGGCGTCCGTGGAGAAAAAACTTTTTCCGGGAAAGGAGGGCTCCACGCACCCCACGATACCGTAGTTTCTGGCCTCCGTTAAGGGAAACCCGTGCCGGACAAGCCCCTCTATGGCGGGCCCGTCGTTGAACAGCCCCGGCACCCCGTTTCCCATCCGTGCCACGTCCACGGCCCGGCGGATGTATTCCTTGGGCGAACCCGCATGCACCCGGGCCATGTAGTTGGGGTCCCTCAACCCGGCATGGGCCATCACATCCAGAAATAGATAGGTGAGTTCGTTGACCGCGTCGTTTCCGTCTTTGTCCATCCCTCCGATGGTGGCCGCCTGGGCCACCAGAAACCCGCCGTGGTACTGGCTGGTGCGTTCGGAGAGCAGAAACACATGCTCGGTGGTCTTGGCCGAAAAACAGAGCAGCATCTCAAAGGCCTCCTCCGGAGTGATCCGGCCCTCCCGAAGGTCCCGCTCATAATAGGGATACAGGTACTGGTCGATCCGTCCGAAGGATACCGCGGAGTTCAACCCCTCCAGGCAGACGGTCATATGGGTGAGCCAGAGCGCCTGAAGCGCCTCATGAAAGGTTTTTGCGGGTTCGGCCGGCACCCTGCGGCAGACCTCGGCGATCTTTTGAAGCTCGCTTGCCCGCGCGGAATTTTTTTCCATTTTCGCCAGGCGATCGGCCTCATCCGCCAGGCGCCGGGAAAAATCCGCCAGCCCCTCGCAGGCGATCCCTGCGGCCCGGCAAAGCTCTCCATTTTGCCCTTTGATAAAATCCAGATACCCCCTGATGCCGAGCCGGATCATTTTTTCATAGTCCGGCAGAAAATGCCCGATGCCGCCGGCCTCGTTGATCAGGTAATAGGTGGCGTTCAACTGCTCCGGCACATACCTCAAAAACCGGACCCGGTGCCCGGCGAACGCCTTAAAGATCATGTTTCGAAACAGCCAGTAGGGGATCACCTTTGAAATCAGCTTGAACCGGTCCGGCCAGGAAATGGGATGGGGGGCGGTTTTGCGCTTATCGATCCAGAGCAGCTCTTCGCACATGTAGACCCCGGCCAGCTCAGGCTGAATGATCGCGGATCTCCGCTTGCTTCCCATGTTGCCCACGATCCATTCATCCGGCCAGATTTTCACGGATTTGTGCATCAGGATATGCCGAAGCGCCTTTGCCCGGCGGATGGTCATGGGTTCTTTTTTGTTATCATGCTTCTTGAAGTATTCGGTGACCAGAAGCGCCCGTTCCGGGCAAAGCCAGATGGGTTCCGCAAGCAGGGCGTTTCGAATCCGGTCAAACCTCTCCGGCGGAAGGGGTGTCGGCTTTACGGCGGGTTGACATGACATGTCGCACCTTTTTTAATAGGCTTAAAATTTTATGCCCAAGAAAGATTACGAAAAAATTATCCCCCAGGCATGTTGAAAAGTCAAGCAAAGCAGGAGACTTGTTAACAACCAATAGATTTTTCCGGTTTGTTCAGCGATCGGGCAGAAAAGGCGGAAGCGGAATATCCATGGCATAGGCCACAGCGCGCAGGAGCTCGGCTTCGGATACGGAGACGGTCTTATCATAGAGCACGCAATGGGCGCAGGCATCAAAAACCGCCTTTTTCACCCCGGGGGATGATGCCGAAAACCGCGTCAATGCGGTATGCAGATCCTTAAACGAAATGTTTTCGGCCGGAGGCATGGCGGCCTCCCGGAGTTTCACCGGAACCGCGGCAATCCCGGCCCTGAAGGCCTTTTCGGCATTTTGCGCATCGCGATGCCCGGCCCTTGCCAGGGCGGAAACCAATCTCACGCAGTCATCCGCCAGGGGAGTAATGCTTTTGTACCTTATTTTCGGGCTCCTTGCCGTTATGGCGGCCTCCACCCGGCTTAAAATCACCTCTTTTACCGAAAACTCAAAAATCGACCAGCGCTCATCGGCCGTGGCCAGGGTTTCGATATACCCCTTCAGGGTCTCGTATTGTTGAAGGGACATCAGCCTGAGCCCCGGTATCGCCAGATCCAGAGCCGGCAGGCGCAGCCTGGGGTTCAGATTTTTTAAGGCATGATCAAGCTTCGCGACCTGGCGCAGCATCTCTAAAGGGGCTGTTTTTTCAAGCAGGGCCTTCTGTTTTTCTTTTTCCGTGGGCTCCCTGCTTAAAAGAAGGGCGCAAACCAGCGCGGAGGCGCCGAGGATGTCCCCGGCCGCTTCCCTTACCGTGTTCGGAAGGGCGCTAAGAAGCGCGGCGCTTAAGAAAACATGTTCAGGCGTGATTTTTCCCACCTGGTTGACCAGGGCTGGGGCTGAGGCGGAGATGTGGGATACGGACGAATCCAGGGAGTCCCATGCGGCGGCGGCTTTCATTCCGGCCTGCATGGCAGGCATCCGGCCGGTTTCTAATTCTCCGGAAAAACCCGGGTCAATCCGTTTGATCCGCTCCGTCAGGGGCGGATGGGTGGCAAACAGGGCGCTGACCGCCTTGACGAAAAACATGTGGCAGGCCTCTCCGGCTGCCGGGGAACGAATTTTCGAACCCGCGGCGAACCCGCCGATCTTTTTTAAAGCGCCCGCGAGGCCGAAAGGGTTGCGCGTAAACTGAACAGCCGAGGCGTCCGCCAGAAACTCCCGCTGGCGGCATACGGCGCTCTGAATCAGCCGCCCCATCAGCACGCCGATATACCCGACCACCACAAGCAGCAGGGCGATGAGATACACCTGGCCGCCCCCCTTGCCGCTGCTTTTGACTCTAACCCTCCTGGTCCTGGAACCGGAACGGAGAATCGACCGGCCGATGGTGGCGATGAGCATGATTCCGCTTAAAAAACCCATGAGGTGAATGTTGAGCCGCATGTCGCCGTTTAAAATATGACTGAACTCGTGCGCCACCACCCCCTGAAGCTCATCCCGGTTGAGCTGTTCGACGCATCCTTGAGTAACTGCGACAACCGCGTCGCTGGGGGAGTATCCGGCGGCAAACGCGTTGATCCCCTTTTCCTTGTCCAGCAGGTACACCTGCGGGACCGGCACGCCCGAGGCGATCGCCATCTCCTCCACCACGTTTAACACCTTCCGCTCGTTCGCGTCCGTGGTGGCGGGCTGAATCGGCCTTCCGCCGAGGCTCTCCGCCACATAGCTTCCTCCTTTGGACAGGGCGGCGATTTTGGAGATGCTTCCGATAAGAATGAGCGCCAGGGTGCCGCAGCCGATCATCAAAAACAGCCTGGGATCCACCCATTTAAAATCCGAAGCCGAGGAGGTTTGAAACAGCACAGCCATGACAACGGCATACACCGCGACCACCACGGCGGCAACGGCGCAGATGAAAAGAAAAACCAGCCGGACGGTTTTTCTTCTGGATCGGTCCTGGGCTGCAAAAAAATCCATGTCTCAGCCTTGACTTAAAATTTGACCTGGGGCGCCTTTCTTTCCTCCGGCGATTCGGTGGATTCAAGAAGCTGGGCTGTCTTAAAGTTGAACATTCCGGCGATGATATTGTTTGGGAACTTTTCACAGGCGATGTTGTAGGCGGTCACCGCGTCGTTAAACGCCTGGCGCGCAAAGGAGACCCGGTTTTCCGTGGATGTCAGCTCCTCCTGAAGCTGCATCATGTTTTGATTGGCCTTGAGATCCGGGTAGTTCTCGGCCAGGGCAAACAGCCTTCCCAGCGCGCCGGAAAGCACCCCTTCGGCGCCGGCCAGGTCCTTCATGGCCTTTGGATCACCCGGATTGCCGGCTGCCCGCTGGTTTGCGGTAACCGCCATGTTTCTGGCCGCGATAACGGCCTCCAGGGTTTCCCGTTCGTGTTTGATATACCCCTTTACCGTCTCAACCAGGTTTGGAATCAGGTCGTAACGCCGCTTGAGCTGCACATCGATCTGGGAATAGGCGTTTTTATAACGATTTTTCGAGGTGACCAGGCTGTTGTACATGACGCCGACAACAACCACCAGCAGAAGAACAATTCCAATGATGACAAGCGCTCCGATCATGTTGACCTCCTCCTTGGGTTCATGCCTGGCCGGATTCGGCCGTTCAGCAAGGGGTTTTTCATTTTTGCGGGGTCTCCCTGGCCGCGGTTTCCGGATCAATCCCCCGGGTAGCAATCGGGGAAAGCAGATAGATCGACATTAAAAGAAACGAAAGATGCCCGAACCAGGGGGTAAAGACAAAGATCAGCATACCGACCAGAGTAATCCGGGTAAACCAGGGGTTTCTGTCCATAAAACGGCCCATATGGATATACCGGACCGGATACAGGTTCATCAGAACAGCGGTAAAAATCATCAGGCCAAAGCAGAACAGGGCAAAAACCTCAGCCCATCGGGTTTCCAAAAATTCGTTTTGGCAGAGGATGACCAGGGCCGCCACCACGAAAAGGGCGGCCGCCGGGACCGGCAGGCCTTTGAAAATCCCCGGAATGGGATTTTTATCGAGGGTGAAATAGGCAAGCCGGGCAAACCCGGCCAGAGCGTAAATCAGGGCAACGCTGCCGATGGGCAAGGCATGGACGTCCGGGAAGGGCAGTTGTGAAAGGCAGATGAAAAAAATCCAGGCCGGCACGATGCAAAAGCTCACCCCGTCGGCCACGTCATCCAGAACAGCCCCCAGGGTGATGCGACGCTCATCCTTCGTATCCACAAGGGGTTCGGTCAATCCGAGCCTTCTGGCAATAGCGCCGTCCAGCTTGTCAAAAACCGCCGCGCCGATAAGCAGCAGGTAGGATTCCCGCATTTTTCCCTGGTAGGCGAAAAATACGGCGAGCAGGCCCATCATGGCGTTCATGACGGTCAGGGCGTTGGGAAAGACGGAAAGGATCCGGCGCCGCATCAGCGCATCCCCCAGGCACAGGTCATCCAGGCAGTAGGTTCCGTATTTTCGCATGTATCCTGCCATGGAACCGAAGTTGATGACCAGAAATATAATTTCAATGATAAACAGGTTGCGCAGCGGAAGGTTGCCCAGCCCTGAAACAGAGGCATACACCCAGGAGGTTTCCCCCTCGACGGGTATGAAAAACGCGTAAACATACAGCAGAAAGCCCAAAGGGGCGGCCACGATGGTTCTCAGAAAGGTGAGCTCCCGCAGCTCCGGTTCCTGAGCATAACGCACGGCAATCCCGCGCATAAAGTGGGCAAGGTTGTCCCGAATCAGGACGACCACGCAGAGCAGCAGGACAAAAAGCGCATGCAGCATCTCCGGCCGACTGTGCTCCGGAAAAACATAGGCCAGCCGCCACATCATTCCCACGGCCACCAGCGGAAAAATGATCGAATAAACCACCCGGTTCATGATCCGCTCGGCAAGCTCGACGATCGGGCTCTCCTTGCCGAAACGAGCGGCAAACCAGCCGTCAACAAGGTCAAACACCATGGAGGCAAAGAAAAGCAGCGTCCCCGCCAGATAAACGGCCGGGTTTTGAGTCAGCATCACCGCGATGGCGCAGAGCATGCCGGCAAAAACCAGAAGCGGGCGGCTGTAAACCAGCACCGGGGTTATTTTTGCTAGAAATTTTTGCTCCCTTGGCATGATCCGATCTCAATTTTGGTTTCTGGTAAGCTGGATTAAAAAAATATACAATCCGCCCTTAATTTGCAAACCCTTTTCGATTTTCAAAAAGCCCGGCCTATCTCTTTTTAAATGAGTTATTTTTTCTATTTGACATGAAAGCGGCCTCACCATAGAAATAACCTTTTTTTGCGGTGGTTCGTATAAGAATCCCCATCCAAATAAACGAAGATATTTTTTATTAATGTTGGATAAATATAAAGGAATCAAAAAATGGAAAAAACACATGTGCTGATCATCGGAGGGAGTGCGGCGGGTATTGTGGCGGCGGTGACGACCAAATCATTTTATCCGGACAAGTCCGTTCTGCTTGTTCGAAAAGAGAAAAGTATGATGGTCCCCTGCGGCATTCCGTACATTTTCGGAACCCTGGACTACAGTGACCAGAACCAGGTTTCGGACGCGGCCCTGACCGATGCGGGGGTCACGCTGAAACAGACGGAAATCACATCCATTGATCCGGAAAAAAGAATCTGAAAAACCGTTGACGGAG